>JAYWCF010000150.1:0-14635 GCA_043780715.1 Methylotenera sp.
GAAAAATCGGGCTGGATACTAAGCAAACTGCAAGCACGCGCGGCCAATCAAATAGTTGCGCTAAATTGGGTAGATGGTGAACATTTGCTGTATTTAGGCCAAGATATTCAGCTAACTATTGTAAAAAATCCCAGCAATAAAGCCTTGGTTTTTGATGCCAACACACTAATTATGGCAACGCCAACGACTGACAATCAGGCGCTGATTCAGCGCAAAGTGGTGCAATGGTATCAAAAACAAGCGGCCTTAGATTTTAGCCGTCGCTTAACGATTTTAGCGGCAAAATTAGGTGTGCCAACGCCGCCATTATCGCTTTCTAATGCCAAATCGCGCTGGGGCAGCTGCAATAGCCGCGGTGAAGTGCGGCTGAATTGGCGATTATTACAAGCGCCGCCACCTATTATTAACTATGTAATTTGCCACGAATTAGCGCATTTAAAACAAATGAATCATTCCGCTAAATTTTGGGCAGTGGTTGAAAGCCTATTCCCTGATTACAAACAAGCTGAAAAAGCCCTTAAAACTTTATCGCCGCAATTGCACCGCATGTAAATTTACGTTGCTTGTTTCGCCCATTCAGATTTTTATGTTAGTTTGAACACGCAATCATCGTTGTTCTACATAAAAAAAGGGGGAAACAATGTCTTTTACCGATTCAATTAAATTGTGTTTTACCAAATATGCCGATTTTGTAGGCCGCGCTAAACGCCCAGAGTATTGGTGGTTTGCGCTATTTATTTTTGCTATAGGCGTGGTACTGGAATTTGTTAGCAGCCCCATTTCATGGGCATTCTCATTAGCAACTTTGCTGCCCTTTTTAGCGGTTGGCGCGCGTCGCTTGCATGATTTGAATAAAAGCGGCTGGATGCAATTGCTGTGGCTTATCCCTGTTTTCGGCTGGATTTATCTGATTTATGTACTCGCTCAACCAGGCGAAGCAGCAGATAATCTGCATGGTGCGCAACCTGCCAGTTAGTTAAGCTGTAAATTAAAAAGGGGCTTAACGCCCCTTTTTTAAATGCACCAATTTAATTCAAACCAATTTTTACATCAGTTTTTTAAGATCACTCGCAATATCGGCTGGCTTTTGGCCGTAATCTAAGTAAAGTCTAATTTTTCCTTCTTTATCAAACACATACATACCTGCGCTGTGGTCAATGGTGTAATCACCTTTGGTTTTGCTTTCCACTTTTGAATAGTAAATTTTAAAGTTGCCTAATGTTTCAGCGGTTTCTTGCAAGCTGCCGCGCAAGCCAATAAAACGCGAATCAAATGAAGGCACAAATTGCGCTAACACTTCTTGCGTATCGCGTGCTGGGTCTACGGTTACAAAAATCACTTGCACGTCATCGGCTTTATCGCCCATCAATTTCATGGTTTGTTTTAAATCCACCATGGTGGTTGGGCATACATCTGGGCAATGCGTATAGCCAAAAAATAGCGTCACTACTTTGCCTTTAAATTCGCTCATTGTGCGCATTTTTCCAGTGTGGTCGGTTAGTGATAATGGCTTAGCGAAATCAGCGCCGGTAATATCGGTGCCCACAAAGCTTGCGCCCTTGTTATCACTGCCAGATTGCGCCGCTGGCTTGCATGCGCTTAAAAACAATACAAGGCTGACTAACAAACCAGCCGACAATAATTTTTTCATCTTAGAAACTCCTATTAAACACTGTATTTATTCAACATTTTGATTTTAACATGCATCATGAAATCCGCCCTTTTAGTTTACAATAATGCTTTTGTAAAAATTGATAGCGTTAAGGAAAAGTATGGCAAACCCAGCAGCAACTTCTGGCGGAATGGCAGACCGCGACGGCGTAATTTGGTATGACGGCAAAATGGTAAATTGGCGCGATGCCACCACCCACGTTTTAACACACACTTTGCATTATGGCATGGGAGTATTTGAAGGCGTGCGCGCGTATAAAACCGATAAAGGTACGGCTATTTTCCGCTTAAAAGAGCATACCGACCGCTTATTTAGAAGTGCGCATATTTTACAAATGAAAATGCCATTTACTAAAGAAGAAATGATGGAAGCGCAAAAAGCCGCTGTGCGCGAAAATAATCTAGAATCCGCTTATATGCGCCCAATGGCGTTTTATGGCGCTGAAGCCATGGGGATTTCGGCTAAAACACTTTCAACGCATGTGATTGTGGCGGCTTGGAAATGGGGCGCGTATATGGGCCAAGAGGCTCTAGATAACGGTATTCGCGTAAAAACCAGCTCATTCTCACGCCACCATGTAAACATCACCATGTGTAAAGCCAAAGCCAACGGCAATTACATGAACTCTATTTTAGCGCATCAAGAGGCGGCGCAAGATGGATACGATGAAGCACTATTATTAGACGTTGATGGCTTTGTAGCTGAAGGTTCTGGCGAAAATATTTTTATTGTACGCAATGGCAAACTGTATACGCCCGATTTAACATCCGCGCTAGAAGGCATTACGCGCGACACTATCGTGCAATTGGCTGGTGAAATTGGTCTAGAAGTAATTGAAAAACGCATCACGCGCGATGAAGTGTATTCAGCCGATGAAGCCTTCTTTACAGGCACCGCCGCCGAAGTAACACCAATCCGTGAGCTAGATCGCCGCAATATTGGCGCGGGTATCGCTGGCCCTGTCACCAAACAATTACAAAAACTATTCTTTGATGTGGTAACAGGAAAATCGGCCAAACATGCCGATTGGTTAACGCTAGTTTAATAATTCGTTAATAGGAATTAACATGTCAGACGTTAAAGAGATAGAAGTCACCGCAAAAGACCTGCCCTTGCACTGCCCTACCAAAGAGGTAGCGCTTTGGGCTAGTCATCCGCGGGTGTTTTTAGATGTGGCGGCAACGGGGCATGTGGCTTGCCCTTATTGTGGCACTCAATACAAATTAAAAGCAGGCGAAGTGATTTCACATCACTAGTTTTAGTCATCTCGCCCTTCTTTTGTGAACGCCAATCATCTGCAAGACTACACGCTAACGCTGCTTAAAGCGGGCAAATTACAAGGCAGCAACCGCCTTAAACTGCAGTGTGGTTTAACCGAATTTCCAGCCGAAATCTTCACGCTGGCCGAAACCTTAGAAATTTTGGATTTATCTGGCAACGCACTTAATTCGCTGCCAGATGATTTAGATAAACTGCATAAACTGCGGATTTTATTTTGCTCATCTAACCAATTTACGCAATTACCAGAAGTATTGGGCAAGTGTAAAAGTTTAAGTATAATTGGCTTTAAAGCCAATAAAATCAATCATATTGCTGAGTCCGCAATTCCCACCCAAGCCTTGCGCTGGCTGATTTTAACGGATAACGCGCTCACCAAATTACCCAATGCGATTGGTGATTGTCAGCATATGCAAAAGCTGATGTTGGCTGGCAATCAACTAAAAGAGCTGCCTGAGAACTTAGCCAACTGCAAAAAACTTGAGCTGTTAAGAATCTCCGCAAACCAGCTTGAATCTCTGCCTGAATGGCTATTTAGCTTGCCAAAACTGAGCTGGCTAGCTTATGCCGGCAATCCATTTAGTGATGAAATTGAACATAAACGCATTGCCCAGCAGCCTATTAGCCAAATTAGTTGGGCCGTCTTAACGTTACAGCAACAATTAGGCGAAGGCGCATCTGGCTTGATTTACAAGGCACTTTGGCAGAAGGATGTGCTTACAAATAAAGCGGTTGCCGTCAAAATGTTTAAAGCGGATTTAACCAGTGACGGCCTACCGCGTTGTGAAGTGCATGCTACTGCTTTGGCTGGCCAGCACCCAAATTTGGTGGGCATAGAAGGCATTATCAATCAGCATCCACAAGCTGCACAAGGCATGGTAATGCCATTAATGCGCGCGGATTTAACTGTGCTGGCAAACCCGCCCAGTTTTGAATCATGCAGCCGCGATGTGTATGCCGCCAACACGCAATTTAGTTTGGATAATGTGTTAAATATCGCGTATTCAATTGCTTCTGTGGTTGCTCACTTGCATGCGCAAGGCTTAACGCATGACGATTTGTATGCGCACAATATACTCACCCATAATAATAACGTGATATTGAGCGACTTTGGCGGCGCATCGTTTTTGCCAATGGACAATCATGCTCAGTCGCTTAATCTACAACGCATTGAATCGCATGCTTTTTCTTGTTTGCTAGAAGAATTATTAACGCGCTGTCATGCTGACAATGAAACTACTAAATCATTGCGTGCGCTTCAAGCAGAATGCGCACACACAACTATTGCAAACAGGCCTTTATTTAAGGCCATTGAAGACAAGCTAAACGCCCTAAAACAAGCACATTTTAAACAAAGTACTACAAACGCTTTACTTCAACCGGCTGATCCCATAGTTGGCTAATCACTTGATTGGCGTTTTCAGCTTCGCTATTGGTGTAAAAAGTAACGGTTGATTTCTCATTAACGCCATCCAATAATTCCAGCTCTTGCAAGCGCTTTTGCAAGTATTTAGCCACTGCTGCGCCAGTATCAATCAAAGCCACTTCTTCGCCCACCACTTGCTCAATCAAAGGTCGCACAAACGGGTAATGCGTGCAGCCTAAAACAATGGTATCGGCGCCTTCATCAATCAATGGTTTGCAATATTGCTGAATCAATTGCAGGGTGCTTTGTTTATTTAATTCGCCGCGCTCAACGCATTCCACCAAGCCAACGCAGGCTTGCGTCACCACTTCTACATTGCGGCCGTAGCTTTCTAACAAGGCGGCAAACTGCGCGCTTTTAAGCGTTCCTACCGTTGCCAGCACGCCAATAATGCCATTTTTACTGGCTTCAGCTGCTGGTTTTACGGCAGGCTCCATGCCGATGATTGGAATAATAAAGTCAGGGGAATCATACTTTGCGCGCATAGCATCTATCGCCGCGGCAGTGGCCGTGTTGCAAGCAACCACTAAGGCTTTGGCATTTTGTGCGATTAAAAAATCGGCAATTTCAAAGCAGCGTGCGGTAATTTCGGCCGGCGTTCTGCTGCCGTAGGGCGCATATTTGCTATCGGCTACATACAGCAAATTTTCATGCGGCAACAAGGTGTGAATGTGCTTAAGCACGCTAATGCCGCCAACGCCAGAATCAAACACGCCAATTGGGCGCTTGCCATTTAAAATTGATGGCTTATTCAATGAAAGTGAAGTCATCGAAACACGATTGTATGATTTATAATGCTTGAATTATATAGGATTTTAAATGGCAAATAGGCTTAGTAAAATTTACACCCGCACAGGTGACATGGGTACCACCGGCTTGGGTGATGGCACACGCGTGGCAAAAGACAGTTTACGTGTAGTGGCAATGGGTGATGTGGATGAGCTAAATTCAGTGCTTGGATTATTGCTAACTGAGCCTGTATCGGCCAATATTCGCGATTGTTTAACCAGCGTGCAGCATGATTTATTTAATATGGGCGGCGAAATTTGCATGCCAGGTTATGACTTAATTAAAGCAGAGCGTGTAACGGCGTTAGAAACCATTTTAGATGAATGGAATGACACGCTGCCAGCACTAAAAGAATTTATTTTGCCGGGCGGTAGCCGTGCGGCGGCATATTGCCATTTGGCTAGAACCGTTTGCAGACGCGCCGAGCGCCAATTACATACGCTAAATTCACATGAAAAAATCACGGAAATTTCGTTACAGTATATTAACCGCTTATCCGATTTATTATTTGTGCTGTGCCGCATTTTAAATGTAGAGGCCGGTGTGCCTGATGTATTGTGGAAAAATGAATTTAAGAAATAAAATCTTTGGTCTCTCTTCATTCCCGCGCAGGCGGGAATCCAGTCGAGTAACGAATGAAAAAATGACTATTTTTTTCGTGAATTTTAAATTGAGTTGAAATATTCTATGCAACAAAAAGTATTGACTGATGCCCATCTGGCCTGGATTCCCGCCTACGCGGGAATGACGTTTTAAAGCAAACTATGATTAAAAGATTCCTACAAAAAGTATTTAGCAAAAGAACCAAAGCCACGGTTGCTATTAACCAAGCCGATAGCTTTGATACCAGCATGGCGAAGAAAATAACCGCTAAAATGCATAAAATTGATAAAAGCTTAATCAGCCAAGCGGCACTAAAAACTTGCGATGGCTTACAAAAAGCAGGCTTTGAAGCGTTTATTGTAGGCGGTGCTGTGCGCGATTTGTTGCTGAATTTTAAGCCAAAAGATTTTGATATTGCCACTAACGCCACGCCAGAAGAAGTGAATCGTGTATTTCGCCGTTCGCGCATTATTGGCAGGCGTTTTCGTTTAGTGCATGTGCTGTGGGGGCAAGAAACGATTGAAGTTTCCACCTTTCGCGGCCACCATCAAAGCGAGGGCGATGCTAAAACCAACGATAGCGGACGCATTCTGCGTGATAATATTTTTGGTAGTGTTGAAGAAGACGCCACGCGCCGCGACTTTACTGCCAATGCCTTGTATTACAACCCTGCCAATGAAGATGTGCTGGATTTTCACAATGGCGTAGCCGATATTAAAGCCAATTTGTTGCGCATGATTGGCGACCCGCTAACGCGCTACCAAGAAGACCCTGTGCGCATGTTACGCGCTGTGCGTTTATCGGCAAAATTGGGTTTAAAGATTGATGCGGCCACGCAAGCGCCAATCGCCAAGAATGCCAATTTATTGCAAGACGTGCCGCCAAGCCGCTTGTTTGACGAAATGCTGAAGCTGTTTTTATCTGGCCACGCGATTGAAAGCATTAATGTTTTACGCGCACAACATTTGCATCATGGCTTGCTGCCCATGTTAGATGTGGTGCTAGAGCAGCCAATGGGCGAAAAATTCGTCATGCTGGCGCTTAAAAATACCGATGACCGCATTTTGGCGGGAAAATCGGCGAACCCCAGCTTTTTATTCGCCTGCCTGCTGTGGCATGAAGTGTTAGCCGCTTGGCAAACCTATCAAGACCAAGGCGAAAGCATTATCCCAGCGCTACATATGGCGATGAACGAGGTGATTGCCACACAAGCCGAAAAATTGGCGATTCATAATCGCTTTACCGCTACCATGAAAGAAATTTGGGGCTTACAACCACGTTTTGAGCAGCGAGCAGGCAAGCGGCCTTTTGGTATTTTAGAACATCCGCGTTACCGTGCAGGCTATGATTTCTTGCTGTTACGCTGTGATTCTGGCGAAATAGAAGCTGAATTGGGCACTTGGTGGACCGCCTTTGCAGAAGCCAAGCCAGATGAGCGCACTAGCATGTTGCTGCCAGATACATCACCAAAAAAACGCCGCAAGCGCAGCCGTAAAAAAACCAGTACTGGCGATAAAGCTATTTTGGGATCAATTGATTAATGCCTGCCATGTACAGCCATATTGCATACATTGCATTGGGCAGCAACCTGCAAGATCCAGTCGCACAAGTTAACAATGCGCTTTCGCGCTTAGATAAATTACCTAAAACCAATGTGGTAAAAGCCTCTAGCTTATATGTCACCGAGCCTTTGGGTTATGACCCGGAACTAATAAAAACCGTACCCGATTTTATTAACGCGGTGGCCGAAGTAAGCACCGATTTAAGCCCACTCGAATTGCTAGATGCGATATTAGGATTAGAAAATGAAGCAGGTCGCAAACGGCCCTATGCCAACGCACCGCGCGTGTTAGATTGCGATTTATTGATTTACGATGATGTGGTGATGAATAGCGAAAAACTGACATTACCGCACCCGCGCATGCATTTACGCAGCTTTGTGCTCTTGCCTTTGGCCGAAATTGCACCCAATTTAAGCTTACCAAATTTAACATTACCCGATGGTAGTAATATTGTAGAATTCGTTCAGAATTACTTAAATCAAGGTATAAAAAAACTATAAAACTCACGGTTTTAATTTAATAGTTCTAAGTGATACAAGGCGCGCGCCAAAAAATTGGACGACGCATATGAGTGATATGTTAGGAGAATTTTTTGAAGCAGCAACACCGTATAATGACGAAATATGAGTTTTAACATGAGTATTTTTAACAAATTCCCTTACATTGTCGTTGAAGGCCCGATTGGCAGCGGCAAAACCACATTAGCCAGATTGCTGGCCGATAAATTTTCGGTGCAATTGCTGAGTGAAAAAGCCGAAGACAATCCATTTTTATCGCGTTTTTATCAAGATGCGCAACGCTATGCACTGCCCACTCAGTTATTTTTCTTGTTTCAACGTTCACGCCAAATTGCCGACATGTCGCAGCGCGATATGTTTTCGGCACCAACGGTAGCCGATTTTTTCTTAGAAAAAGATCCGCTTTTTGCAAGGCTGAATTTGGATGATGAAGAATATGCGCTGTATCACCAAATTTACACGCATTTGCAATTAAAATCGCCCAAACCGGATTTAGTGATTTACTTGCAAACGCCGATTGATGAGCTGGCCGAGCGCATTGAAGAGCGCAATATTAGCTACGAGCAAGAGATTCCGCGTGAGTATATTGAGCGCCTTGCTGATGCCTACAGCGAGTTTTTTCATACCTATGACGCATCGCCCGTGTTGATTGTAAACAATGAAAAACTCAATGTAATCAAAGATGAAAGCGCGCTTAATTTGCTGGTAGATAGAATTATGCAGATTAAAAGTAGCCGCGAATATTTCAACCCAAATTTCGACTAACACGCTCATCTCACCTGTATCTAACCCGCATCTCACCCGCACCTAAAGTAAGGCCCAAATGGGCTATTGTTTCAATGTAGCGATAAGTAGATGATGACTTATCTGCTATTTAAATAGCCCAATTTAGGTAAGTGAGTTGAAATATTTAGTCATTTCTGTCGGTTTGTTTTTAGTGTCAAGTTTGGCAAATGCTAACCTTGTGCCACACACTATTACACAGCCTGCACATCTACAAAATAAAAGCTCAATTGTAGCCAATAGCTTAACTAGCTATGCCTTAAGCCCGCTTGCTGAAACTAAATCACCCTATCAAAAACAGACTAAAACGGAAACTATTTATTCCACTTTATTTGAGTTTTCATCGCATATTAATCAAGCCATTGATCACAGCGGTTTAAGTGTATATTGGAATGAATCACTAATTAGTACATTTGTAAGTGACGCTCAATCACAACAGTATTGGGCTAACACGCATGCTGCTGCAGATAGCGAGTTATCAAGCTTAGTGGCCAACAGCTTAAATGATGATTACATGGCGACCAAAAACGCCGAAAAACGGATTAATGAAGTACCATTACCAGCTGCAATTTGGTTGTTCACATCAGCCATTATGTTGTTTGGCTTTGCGCGCCGCGGCACTGTTTAATCATCAATATCGCTATCAGTTAATTCAAATCCATTAGTTACGCCAGCTTGCTGCTGCGTAGCCAATTTCAAGATTGCTCACAACATCAAAACCATTTCATTGTAAAATGGGCTTATGTTGCTATCTCAATTAAATCAAAAAGTACTAGCGGGCGAAAAAATCGCCATGCTCACCTGTTATGACGCCACCTTTGCCAAGCTGATGCAAGAAGCGCAAGTGGATATTTTATTGGTGGGCGATTCATTAGGTATGGTGTTGCATGGCGCAGAAAATACGCTCAATGTCAGCATGCACCACATGACTTATCACACCAAAAGCGTGGCAGCCGGCGCGCCAAACACTTTTATTATTGCCGATATGCCGCTGGGCAGCTATGAGCATGATGCAGAAGCCGCCTACAAAAACGCCGAATGGCTGATTAAATCTGGCGCGCATATGGTTAAATTTGAAGGCGGCGGCGATAAAGCCAAAACCGCGCAATATTTAGTTGAGCGCGGCATTCCCGTTTGTGCCCATTTGGGTTTTACACCACAATCGGTTAATCAGTTGGGTGGCTATAAAATACAAGGCAAAACGGTTGAAGGTGCGGCAAAAATTATGCAGGACGCCATCGCCATGGCCAATGCCGGCGCTAGTTTTATCTTGCTAGAAATGGTGCCCGCCAGCTTAGCCAAAAGCATCACAGAAGCGCTAAACGTGCCCACTATTGGCATTGGTGCTGGCGTGGATTGCAGCGGCCAAGTGCTGGTATTACAAGATTTACTAGGCATTTACACTGGCCCAAGCGCTAAAAATCCAGCTGATTTCAAATCGCCACGTTTTGTACGAAATTTTTTAAAAGAAACCAATAGTGTGCAAAGCGCAGTCGCCGCTTATGTTAAAGCCGTTAAAAACAAAACCTTCCCTGCCTTAGAGCACAGCTATTAACGCATTACCCAAGCAATATGCAAATCATTAATACGGTCGCCGAATTAAGGCAGGTGCTTAACAAGCCTAATCATCAAGCCAATATTGGCTTTGTACCCACTATGGGTAACTTGCACGCAGGCCACATTCATTTGGTGAATTTGGCCAAACAACAGTGTAATTGCGTGGTGGTGAGTATTTTTGTTAATCCGCTACAATTTGGCGCCAATGAAGATTTAGCCAATTATCCGCGTACTTTAGAGGCCGATTGTGAAAAACTAAAAGCGGCTGGCTGCGATATTGTTTTTACGCCAACAGTGGGTGAAATGTATCCGCAGATGAAGCAAAGCGCGGCTGGTATTCAGCTAAATCAAAACATGACAATTGTGCCGCCAGATATTGCCAATGATTTATGTGGCGCTAGCCGCCCTGGCCATTTTGCAGGTGTGGCAACGGTGGTGGCCAAGCTATTTAATATGGTGCAGCCGCAAACGGCTTTTTTTGGCAAAAAGGATTTTCAACAGCTTTTTGTTATTCGCGAATTAGTGCAACAGTTTAATTACCCGATTAAAATTGTGGCGGGCGAAACGGTGCGCGAAAGCAGTGGTTTGGCATTAAGCTCACGCAACGGTTATTTATCTGCCGCGCAAAAGCAACAAGCGGCGAGGCTAAATGAAACTTTGCATGAAATTGAATTGGCCATTAAAGCGCAAAATGCTGATTTTGAAACATTAGAAAATGCGGCTAAAACCAAGCTAAACCGGCTTGGTTGGCAGGTAGATTATGTCACTGTGCGCAATGCGCTTAACTTGCAGCCAGCCACCCAAGCCAATCAGCATTTGGTGATATTGGCAGCGGCTAAAATTGGCAACACGCGATTAATCGATAATATTGAATTAAGTCTTTAAATTAAGCCAAATACGCAAACATTTTTGCGATAAGTAATTGAAAAGACTATAATACGCGTCCATTTTGGAGAAACACCTATCCATGCAAAGAACCATGCTTAAATCAAAACTGCACCGCGTACATGTGACTCATAGCGAGTTGCATTATGAAGGCAGTTGTGCGATTGATGAGGCGCTGTTGGAAGCCGCCGATATAAAAGAATACGAACAAATCAATATTTACAACGTAACTAACGGTGAGCGTTTTAGCACGTATGCCATTCGCGCCGATCGTCACTCTGGCATTATTTCAGTCAATGGCGCTGCTGCACATAAGGCGCACCCAAAAGATATTATTATTATCGCCAGTTATGCGCATTACACCGCATTAGAGTTGCAGCAATATGCGCCGCAACTGGTGTATGTAGATGCCAATAACCGCATTTCAAATCAATCAAACGCAATTCCAGCACAGGCGGCATAATGACAGTTCAAACAGAAGCAAATTATCTAGACACCATGAAACAAGCTGTTATTGACGCGCTTGAAGACATTAAAGGCTTTGATATTGCCGTGATGGATGTGCGTAAACTCACTAACATGACCAGCTATATGATCGTTGCCAGCGCTACATCAAGCCGCCAAGCAAAAGCCATGGGCGACAATGTGCGCGAAAAGCTGAAAGAAAAAGGCTATGCTATTCGCGGCACTGAAGGCGAAAAAGAAGGCGAATGGGTATTAGTGGATTTAAACGATATGGTTGTGCATATTATGATTCCAGCTACGCGCGCTTATTATAATTTAGAGCAACTGTGGGGCGACGCAGAAGCGCGTCGCGGCCATATTAAACCTGCTTAGATTTAAACTCAAAGTTTTAAAATCCAAACGCAACTGTCATAATCGCCAGCATGAAACTGCGCATTATTTCAGTTGGTCACAAAATGCCAAGCTGGGTAGAAACCGCTTGCGGCGAATACACCAAGCGCATGCCGCGCGAAGCCATGGTTGAAATTGTTGAAATCAAACCCGAAAAGCGCGCGGCTGGTAATAGCACAGACAATATCCAACTCATTGAAGCTAAACGCATTTTAGAAGCGGTTGGCCGCGATTATTTAATTGCCTTAGATGAGCGCGGCAATGAAGTCACTACTTTACAATTGGCTGAACGATTTTCTGCTTGGCTAGCTGGCAGCACAACCAATGGCCGCGATATTGCGCTGGTGATTGGCGGCGCAGATGGCTTACATAGCAGCATTAAGCAAAAAGCCGATTGGCTGTGGGGCTTATCCAAACTCACTTTGCCGCACGCCATGGTGCGCATTATCTTGGCAGAACAACTCTACCGCGCTTACTCCGTCACCCAAAATCATCCCTACCACCGAGAATAATCGCTCATTAATGACTGGCACGCTAAATGCTTTATATGCAATATAAGCATATAGATATGCATTTTTATCGCTAAAACGCCCCACAAGGGTGAAATACGCCCGTTTTAGCACCTTTATGAGTCAGCATTTAAGATTAAGGATTGACGATGGATAGCAATGGCTTAGTTTTATTATCTAAATTTTCAGTATCGGCAAGGCGATTAATTGGCTCTGTAAACCCAGCCAAGCTAATTAAAGACAGCGACTATAGCGCAGAAGTGTTTCAAAAGGCGTTTGAATTAGGCGATGAAGAGCTGATTATGTTAGCGCTTGAAGTGCAGACCATGCTTGGATTGCTGGCCAATAGCGCACCTGCCGCCAGCACGCAAAAAGTGGCACCTATCAAAACAGTAGTCGTAGAAGAGAAAAAGTATATGTTTGGCGCAAGAAGCTAGGCAATCATGCTATTCGCTTTAAGCTAACTTTATATTTTTACGCGCACTCATAAACTTTAAGGTTTTGTTAAACTAGACAGCTCATTTCTGGTCTGTCCAAGCATGACACATTCAAACCTCACTCATTCCGAATTTTCTTATAACAAATCTTTAGTCTGGTTTAGACGCGATTTGCGCGATTTTGATCACGCCGCGCTTTATCACGCGCTCAAATCATCGCAGCAAGTATTTTGCGTATTTGTATTTGATACCGAAATCTTAGATTTACTCAGCAATAAAGCCGATAGACGCGTTGAGTTTATTTGGGAAAGCGTTAAAGAGCTAAAAGCCGCTTTGCAAAAAAATGGTGGCGATTTATTGGTACAGCATGGCGTTGCGCGCCAAATCATTCCGCAATTGGCAACAGAGCTACAAGTAAATGCGGTTTTTACCAATCGCGATTATGAACCTATCGCTTTGCAGCGCGATGAAAATGTGGCCGCCGATTTAGCCAAAAACGATATTGAGTTTCACCATTTTAAAGACCAAGTGATTTTTGAAAAAGATGAAGTATTAAGCTTAAGCAATAAGCCTTATTCTGTGTTTTCGCCTTACCGCAACGCGGCATTAAAAAAATTAAACGACTTTTATTTAAAGCCCTACCCTGTTGATACCTATATTCATCATCTAGCCAAAGTGCCGGCCAGCAAATTAATTAGCTTAGAGTCCATGGGTTTTGAACGCACCAATTTAAGCGAAATGCGCTTACCTACAGGCATGAGCGGCGGCGCAGCGCTGTTTGAAGACTTTGAGAATCGCATGCATCAATATCAAGGGGCGCGCAATTTTCCTGCTGTTAAAGGCGTTTCTTATCTTTCTGTGAATTTGCGTTTTGGCACGGTATCGATTCGCCATTTGGCGCGCACCGCCAAAAATATGGCCAATGCAGGCGCCGATACTTGGCTTAATGAGTTGATTTGGCGCGATTTTTACTTTCAAATTTTGCATCACAACCCGCAAGTGGCTTTTGGCAAATCATTTAAGCCAGATTTTGAAAACCTAGCTTTTCCTAACGATGAGCGACTATTCAAAGCTTGGTGTGAAGGCAAAACCGGCTACCCTTTAGTCGATGCGGCAATGCGTCAAATTAATACAACAGGCTTTATGCATAACCGTTTGCGCATGGTGGCGGCTAGCTTTTTAGTGAAAGATTTATTGATTGACTGGCGTTGGGGTGAGCGCTATTTTGCGGAAAATTTAATTGACTTTGACTTTTCGGCCAATAATGGTGGCTGGCAATGGGCCGCCAGCACTGGCTGCGATGCGCAACCGTGGTTTAGAATTTTCAATCCCATCACCCAAAGCGAGAAATTTGACGCTACAGGTAAGTTTATTCGCAAATATGTGACAGAATTGAGCAAGTGCACTGACAAAGAAATACACGCACCGTGGTTAATTTCATCTATTCGGCAGCAATCTTTAGGGCTAATTATCGGTAAAGATTACCCCGCGCCCATTGTTGATCATGCCACACAGCGAGTACTGGCCTTGAGTTTGTATAAATTGAGCCAACCAAATAAAGAAGAAATTGTTACAGAGGCATAGTTATTGCTTTTAATTTATGAGCGAATAATTGCAATACAAACAATACCGCGTTGTTTTTGCACCACTTTTACACATACCCAAAACGGTAATACTTTTATCAGTAGACAACACATGCGGCGTCCGCCATAATAGTGTTGTAAATTTTGGTAAAAATGTACTTAAAATTAAAAGCATAAA
>JAYWCF010000151.1:0-14479 GCA_043780715.1 Methylotenera sp.
ATTGTTACCCACCATTGGCTTTTTGCCAGTTACCATACATACACGTGCCATGGTTAATCTCCAAACTTCTGCTTTTTTCGAAAGACCGCAATTATAGTATGAAATCGCGACGATTTTCAAGCTTTAAATTACTTTTTATTGTATATAAATTTAAAGCCTCAGATGAATCATAACTAAACGTGCTTAATGCTTGCCTGTGCTACCAAATCCGCCATCGCCTCTATCGCTTTGTGTGAATTCATCCACAATATGAAATTCGGCCTGCACCACAGGCACAATGACTAATTGCGCAATGCGTTCCATTGGGTTCAAAATAAACGATTCTTTGCTGCGATTCCAGCAAGACACTAGCAATTGGCCTTGATAATCGGAATCGATTAAGCCAACTAAATTGCCCAATACAATGCCATGTTTATGGCCTAAGCCTGAACGTGGCAGAATGAGCGCGGCGTAGTAGGTATTATCAATATGAATCGCCATGCCCGTAGGAATCATCACCGTTTCACCAGGCTGAATGGTTTGCGTGTGCTCTACACAAGCGCGCAAATCTAGCCCCGCTGAGCCTGCAGTGGCATAGCTAGGCATCATGTGATGCAAGCGGTTATCTAAAATTTTTAAATCGACTGAGATAGACATATTGGTTGCTTTGGTAAGTTTAAAATCAAAGCGTTATTAAACACTAATTAGTGCTTAAAATCACTAGGCAATAAAAAAGGCCAGTTTAACGTCACTAGACTAAACTGCTACCAATTAAAGCAAAGTGGTAATGTGCATTAAAATGCGTTGCGCGATATCGGATTTATGGCTGCGCGGTATGGGATAAGTCCCTTTTTCATCAATTAAAACTACTTGATTATCGTCAGCACCCATGGCGCTTGTGGCGTCGTTAGCCACAATTAAAGGCAATTTTTTGGCGATGCGTTTTTGGCTGGCGTATTCAATAAGGTTTTCGCTTTCGGCCGCAAAACCCACGCAAAATGGCGGGTTGGGCAAGCTTGCTACATCCGCCAAAATATCTTTTGTTTTGGTTAAATTAATTGTGAGCGACTACTCACATTTTTTAATTTTTTGCGCCTGTTTTTCATTTGGCGTGTAATCCGCAACGGCTGCCACGCCGATAAATATATCTTGATTAGCAATGCCATTCATCACCGCGTTGTACATTGCATCGGCACTTTTGGCTTCAATATTGCACACATTGGCTGGTGGTTTAATAGCGGCAATACCGCTCACTAACGTAACAATTGCGCCCATATCAGCCGCTATTTGCGCAAGGGCGTAGCCCATTTTGCCTGAGCTTAAATTGGTTATGCCGCGCACAGGGTCTATCAATTCAAGCGTAGCGCCAGCGGTAATCATCACACGTTTGCCAGCCAATAATTTGGGGGTGAAATGTGCGTTAATGAGTTGTAATAACTCTTCTGCTTCTAGCATGCGGCCTAAGCCAATTTCACCACAAGCTTGCTCACCGCTTGCAGGGCCTAAAACAGCAATGTTATCGGCTTTTAATTGTGCAATATTGCGCTGCGTGGCAGGGTTTTCCCACATTTGTTTGTTCATGGCAGGCGCTACCAAAAGCGGGCAATCTCTAGCCAAACACAAGGTAGATAACAAATCATCGGCACGACCGTGCACTAATTTAGCCATAAAGTCGGCACTGGCAGGCGCAATTAAAATGGCATCGGCTTGGCGACTTAATTCAATATGCGGCATACCGTTTGCAATTGAGGCATCCCACATACCCACAAAAACAGGCTTGCCAGATAGCGCTTGCATGGTGACTGGCGTAATAAATTGGCAAGCGGCTTCTGTCATTACTATTTGTACTTCAACCCCCGCTTTAACCAGCAGGCGCACCAGCTCAGCTGCTTTATAAGCGGCAATTCCGCCGGTAATACCCAATACTAATTTTTTGCCAGTCATCGTCATTACGCGATTTTATATCAAAGCCTATGCAATTGCGATTAACTAAAGTTAACCTGATAAACTAATGTTAATTAGTGGTGTTAAATAGTGCTTAAAAATAATTAGAAAAGACTTAAGTATGTGGAAAAAAATCAGAATTTTTATTTTGCTGCTTGTTTTGGGCACAGTGTTACAGCAAACATTATTAGATAAAGCCGATTTAGATTGGAAAGATAATTTTTACGTCGCGGTGTATCCAATTAATGCCGATGCCGATAATAGTGATGCTAGTGCAGAAGTAAACACTTACTTAAAAACATTATCACGTAATGATTTTGAGCCAGTAGCCGCCTATTTTGCGTCTGAAGCGGCGCGCTATGGTGTGCCTTTGCGCCGCCCTGTAGAGGTTCAGCTGGGTGAAATCATCAATCAAATTCCACCTGCGCCGCCAACTAATGGCAGCATACTGGATACGATTATTTGGAGCTTAAAATTTAGATTATTTGCTTGGCAAAACAGCCCAAAAGTGAATGTTAAGCCTGATATTAAATTGTATTTGTTGTACCACAACCCCAAATCCCATTCTGTTTTAAGTCATTCCACTGCGCTAAATAAAGGCCGTATCGGCCGCATTAACCTATTTGGCGATGCGAAATATGCGGATAAAAATTTAGTGGTTTTGGCGCACGAGCTACTGCACACGCTATCTGCCACGGATAAATATAGCCTAGAAACCACCTTGCCAATTTTCCCCGATGGCTTTGCCGAACCAGACAAACAGCCACTTTATCCGCAAGATTTAGCCGAATTAATGGGTGGGCGCATTCCAATTAATGAAAGTAAAGCCGACATTCCGCACAGTTTAAGTGTTACGGTAATTGGCAACAAAACAGCGCAAGAAATAGGGTGGGTAAAAACCGTTAATAATAACTAATAAGGTGAATAGACGATGACTATAAAAGACTGGCCAGCAGCAGAACGTCCACGCGAAAAACTACTAGAGCAGGGTGCAGGCGCATTATCGGATGCTGAATTACTGGCGATATTTTTGCGTGTGGGTGTGGTGGGAAAAAGTGCGGTAGATTTAGCGCGCGATTTATTAACCCAATTTGGCAGTTTAAATGCCATATTTAGCGCAAGCGAATCTGAGCTTAGCCATGTGCACGGCATAGGCGCCAGCAAATATGTGCAATTACAAGCCATATTTGAAATGAGTCGGCGTGCGCTGGGTGAGCAACTACAGGAAAAAAATGTGTTTGAATCGCCGCAACAAGTGCATGATTTTTTAGTATTAAAGCTGGGAAATTTAAATAAAGAGGTGTTTTTGGTGCTTTTTTTAGATGCGCAACATCGCTTGCAAGCCACTGAAGAAATGTTTAGCGGTAGCCTAATGCAAACCAGCGTTTACCCGCGCGAAGTCGTTAAACGCGCTATGCATCACAATGCGGCGGCGGTTATTTTTGCGCATAATCACCCCAGCGGTGTGGCAAAACAAAGCCAAGCAGATGAGTTAATTACCAAGCAACTGAAACAAGCGCTGGCCTTAGTTGATGTAAAAGTGCTGGACCATTTTATTGTGGCGGGCAATCAAACCATGTCTTTTGTAGAGCGTGGCTTGCTGTAAGGCGCGCAATTAGTTTCAACAAGCTGTCATAAACTTTATGCAATATCTTGTTAGCTGTAGACTGCATTATTGATTAATTTTATTTATCAATAAAATAAGTATAATTAAATTTAATATCGGTGGTTGATTGTGTATGATAAGTACATCGTTAGAAAATGACATCACCAAAAACCTTTTCTAACAACGCAAAATTGAATTTTTGTAATTAACTATTTTTAAAAACGTCACTTAAGGAAAAATGATGATTGTAAATGTACCAAACGTAACTTTTAAAACCCGTGTACGCGATGAAAGCATTGGCGGCGAGAATCCATTCCGTTGGCAAGATGTAACAACGGCTGATATTTTTAAAGGCAAAAAAGTAGTGATTGTGGCCCTTCCAGGCGCGTTCACACCAACTTGCTCAAGCACACATTTACCAGGCTACGAAGCTAAATTTGCTGAGTTTCAAGCCGCTGGTGTAGATGATATCTACTGCTTAAGCGTAAACGATGCATTTGTCATGTTCCAATGGGGCAAAAACTTAGGCGTTAAAAACGTAAAAATGTTGCCAGACGGTAACGGCGATTTCACACGTGGCATGGGTATGTTAGTGCAAAAATACAACCTAGGTTTTGGTGATCGCTCATGGCGCTATTCAATGTTGGTTGAAAATGGCATCGTTACACAAATGTTTGTTGAGCCAGGTAAAGATGACAACTTTGGCGCTGACCCATTTGAAGTATCAGATGCTGACACAATGTTGAATTATTTGAAAAAATAATTAACTAAGTATGCAAAATGGGCGATGTGTTGCACATCGCCTTTTTTGTTTAGGTTTTTTAGAAAATTTTAGCAAGCACATTTAAAGAGAACACAATTGTCTACTTACACCCCTACCACTCAATACGATTATGATTTATTTGTAATAGGCGCAGGCTCTGGCGGCGTACGCGCAGCGCGCATGGCAGCTGGCTTGGGCGCAAAAGTAGCCATTGCAGAAGACCGTTATTTTGGCGGCACTTGCGTTAATGTGGGCTGCGTACCTAAAAAATTATATGTTTATGCCTCACAATTTTCAGAAAGCTTTGCCGCTGCAGCTGGCTTTGGCTGGAAGGTGGGCGATTCAGCGTTTACTTGGGCTAACTTGGTAACCAGTAAAGATAAAGAAATCAATCGCTTACAAAATGTATACGATAAATTATTGCGTGATAGCCATGTGTCTGTGGTGAATGGCCGCGCAACGATTGTTGATGCGCATACGGTAAAAGTGGGTGATAAAACGTTTACCGCAGAGCGTATTTTAGTGGCTACTGGTGGCTGGCCGTTTGTGCCAGAAGTTGAAGGTAGCGAACATATTGTCACCTCAAACGAAATTTTTAACTTACCAACGTTACCTAAACAAATGGTGATTGTGGGCGGTGGTTATATTGCGGTGGAATTTGCCGGCATTTTGCATGGCTTGGGTGTGGATGTAACGATTTTTGAGCGCGGCGATAAAGTGTTGCGCGGTTTTGATGAAGATATTCGCGACTTTTTAATCGCGGAAATGATCAAAAAAGGTATTAAATTTATGTTTAATACCAGCGTGGACAAAATTAATTTGGATTGCGAAGGCTTAACTGTGCACACCACCAAAGGCGAAACCGTGCCAGCTGAATTGGTGATGTACGCCACTGGCCGCGTGCCTAACAGCAAAAATTTAGGGCTGGAAGAAATTGGCGTTCACTTGGATGCGGTTGGCGCCATTAAAGTGAACGACGATTATCAAACCAATGTGCCTTCTATTTATGCCTTGGGCGATGTGACTAATCGCGTGAATTTAACGCCTGTAGCTACATCTGAAGGCATGGCTTTGGTGAATAAATTATATTCTAGCCATTACAAAGCGGTGGATTATGACAATATCCCCACCGCTGTATTCAGCCAACCCAGTATTGGTACAGTGGGTTTAACCGAGCAACAAGCCTTGGCACAATATCCTGCAGATATTGATATTTACAGAGCGGATTTTAAGCCAATGAAAAACACATTAAGCGGCAGCAGTGAGCGCACATTAATGAAAATGATCGTGGTGCGTAGCAGCGATAAAGTAGTCGGCATGCACATGGTAGGCCCAGATGCAGGTGAAACTATTCAAGGCTTTGCGGTAGCGATTCGCGCGGGTGCTACCAAAGCGGTGTTTGATAGCACCATTGGTATTCACCCTACGGCGGCGGAAGAGTTTGTAACGATGCGTAAACCTGCTGTGTCACATCAGTAGATTTAAATTATTTGCCAAAACCTTTGCCGCTGCGTGAGCCAGTTTGATAATCTTTATCTCCAGGCATAATGCAGCGGCTGCCGTAGCCAAAAAAACTGCCTTGGCTACCTGGTGGGCAATTCGCAATTGGGTCAAGCTTTATAGCGATTTCTTTGGCGGCGGCCGCTTTTTGGGCATTTACAAATTCCCATTTGCCATCAGCATGCAAAATCACCTTTTCACCAGCACTGGTTAGCGCTTCAACATCTGGGTGAGTATCTGCCGCGTGAGCATTAGGTAGGTTAAACAATGAGCTAACTAGCAACACAGTTATTAAGATTTTGTCTTTTAAAACATTTTTAGTCACGATTTTTCCCATGCAATTAACTTTTGCTTAAACTTTTAAAACTTACCGTGCATCTTCACTAGTTTTTTCAATTCAGGCACGCACGACCCGCATTCTGTGCCGCATTTTAGTTTGTTTTGCAATGTGAGCAAATCAGCACCCAGCTCGATATTGTCGATAATCTCATTTTGCGATACATCTAAGCAATTGCACACAATTTTGCCGCGGCCTCTTTGGCCAGTAGGCGGCGCAACCACAGGTGCCAGCGCCCAGCGGCGTAATTCATCGGTAAAGCTGCCGCTAGACATCACATCTTTTAGCCAATCGGCCGCCAGCGTTTCGCCCATCAAACGCACACCAGTGACTTGGTCGCTTTCAACCAAAATACGTTTGCTAATGCCACGTTTTGCATCGTTATAATTCAGCAAAGGCATATCATCGGTCATGCCTAAAATGGCATCAATTTGTTCAACTAGACCACCTTCTGGCGCTTGGGCATGGGCAGCGCGCAATATCAGCATACCGATGCCATGGTCTGATTCGCGGCCAAACAAGCCGCAACTAGCGTATTCAAAATTTGGCAATAAAGCACGAATTTTTTGCAGCATATCCAAGCTATTGACAGCGCGCATCACCGTCATGCGCCATGGCAATTCTAGTTTTTCAATCTTAATCGCAGTATGTTTAAGCTCTGGTTGTTTTGAGGTTTTATCAAAATTGGGCGGCATTAACGCATTAACACCCAAGCCGTGCATAAATTGGCTGCCCCAATGCATGGCGATAAAGGTTTGCGAAGGCTGTACATCGGTTGACGCTTGCACAGGCAACACAAGACTGCCGCGCTTATTTTGCACTTTAACAATATCGCCATTTTTAATGCTGCGGCGCATCATATCGTCCGCATTCATTTGAATTGCTGGCTCTTCAACATGGTTAAATAGCTGCGCAGTAGTGCCAGTGCGGCTCATGCTATGCCATTGGTCACGCAGACGACCTGTGAGCAAATGCAGAGGATGGCGTGCATCGGTTTTATCCGTCGTGCCTTTGTAAACCGCATTGGCAAATTGCGCTTTACCATCTGGCTTTTGAAAAACACCATCGGCATACAGTCGCGCTAAACCTTGTGTCTCACCCGTTTTAAATGGCCATTGTTGCGGGCCGTTTTCATTTAATAGGGCGTAGCTTAAACCGGTAATATCTAAATCGCGGCCGCGTGTCGATTCGCGGTGTTCATTAAAGATATCTTCTGTGCTGTTAAAAGCAAATAGGTGTGATTGTTTGGACTCGTTTTTTGCTAAACGCTTTTCTAAACGTTGCGCAAAATCGACCATAATCGCCCAATCGTGCTTGGCTTCAGCAGGTGGCGGCACGGCAGGGTTTACGCGCGTAATGCGGCGCTCTGAATTGGTGACCGTGCCTTCTTTTTCACCCCAAGTGCTGGCAGGTAACAAAACATCGGCATAGGCGCAGGTGTCGGTATTGTTATAGGCATCTTGCACCACCACTAACTCGGCATTATTTAAAGCCGCCAATACATTATTCAAGTCTGGCATAGAATGCGCAGGGTTGGTACAGGCAATCCAAATCGCTTTGATTTCGCCTGCTTTTACTGCGTCAAACATTTCAACCGCGGTTTTACCGGCGGTTTCTGGCACAGAATCTATGCCCCATAATTTGGCCACTTCTGCGCGATGTTCAGCATTATTCAAATCGCGGTGGCCAGACAATAAGTTAGCCATGCCGCCTACTTCGCGCCCGCCCATGGCGTTTGGCTGACCCGTTAGTGAGAACGGACCTGCACCTTTTTTGCCGATTTGGCCTGTGGCTAAATGCAAATTAATTAACGCGGCATTTTTTTCGGTGCCATGAATGCTCTGATTCAAACCCATGCAATACATGCTTAAAGTGGGGCCTGCGCCAAACCATTTGGCGGCTTGAATAATATCCGATTGCTTGATGCCGCAAATATCCGCCACCATTTTGGGTGTATATTCGCGCAAGGTTTCTTTTAGCGCATCAAAGCCGTTGGTGTGCGCGTTAATAAAGGCCATATCTAACAAGCCTTCCCATAGCATCACATGCAACAAGCCATTAAATAAAGCCACATCAGTGCCAGGTAAAATCGCCAAATGCAAATCGGCAGAACGCGCCGTATCGGTTTTGCGCGGATCAACCACCACGATTTTTAAGTCAGGATTTTTAGCTTTAGCATCTTCAATACGTCTGAAAATAATTGGGTGCGCAAACGCGGTATTGCTGCCAGCAATAAACAAGCAATTGGTATGGTCGATATCTTCATAGCAAGCTGGCGGCGCATCTGCGCCCAGTGTGGTTTTGTAGCCTGCCACGGCAGAGCTCATGCATAAGCGTGAATTGGTATCCACATTATTGGTGCCAATTAAGCCTTTAGCCAGCTTGTTAAACACATAATAATCTTCGGTTAACAATTGGCCAGAAATATAAAAAGCGACTGAATCAGGGCCATGTTTTTCAATAGTTTGCGCAAATTTTTCGGTAAGATAATCCAGCGAAACATCCCATGAAACGCGCTTGCGTGTTGCCTCGCGGCTTAAACGCATTTCTGGGTAAAGCAGGCGGTTATCCAGTTTCGCGGTTAAATGCAGGGTAGAGCCTTTGGTGCACAGGCGGCCAAAGTTAGCAGGGTGCTCAATGTCACCTTTCACATCAATGATTTTGTCATTTTGTGAGTGAATGATCACTCCGCAGCCAACGCCGCAGTAGCAACAAGTACTTTTAGTTTGTTTGATTAAAGCGTCCAATTTACTCGTCTTTTTAGTCTTACTTGTTTTTTAATTCTAAATACACAATACCGTCTTCAACCTTGGTGTTAAAGCAGGCAGTTTCGCCCACATCTGGCTCTTCGGCCTTGCCATCTACCAAACTAATTTTCCAAGAATGCAGCGGGCATGCCACTTTATCGCCATACACAATGCCTTGCGATAAAGGCCCACCTTTATGCGGGCAGCTATTGTTGATGGCAAAAATGCGGTCATCTTCGGTGCGAAACACGCCGATATCAAACTCTTTTTGCTCACTATCTTTGGTGCGCACCACGCGCGCGCCCAGTTTCGGAATGTCATCAAACGGTGCTACTTTTACCCAATTGCTCATCTTGTAACCTTTACGATACTAATAATAAATAAATCAACAATATATTGATTATAAAAAAAAATATAGCAATCCATTGCCATTTTACTAATCTAGCGCGCGCAATTAAGGGCGTACGTGCTGGCGCTAATAGTGGTTTAAGTTCGCCATGTTCTAACGCTAATAGCATTTCTTCGGCTGTTTCAAAACGCATTTTAGGGTCACGCGCCACCGCTTTTAAGATGATATTTTCCAGCCAATAGGGAATATCCGGCCGATAGCGCGTAAGCGGGGTTGGTATGCCAAATTTAGGATGCTGAAACGGCTCAACTTCGCCATACGGATATTTGCGTGTGAGCAAGTGATATAAGGTAACACCTGCCGCATAAATATCGGTTTGCGCGTTGGCCACCGCGCCTTCAAATAATTCAGGCGCCATAAAGCTTGGTGTGCCTGGATTTTGCGTGGCGCCAATCATCTCGGCACCTGTACTTAATGCCACACCTAAATCTAAAATACGCAAACGTTGATCGCTGGCTTGATGGATATTAGCAGGCTTTATATCGCGATGAATGATGTTTAAACGATGCAACGCACCAATGCCGCGCATTACATCCATGCCGATTTTAGCCGTACCCGCTACTGTAAAATAATGGCCATTATCTAAGCGCTGTTGCAAGGTGGCGCCTTCATGCCAGCTCATCACAAAGTACAGTTTGCTGCGATTTTCTAGCGATAAAGTGAGCACTTGCGGCACATATTGCGACACAACGCGCTTGCCTAGCCATTCTTCATTTAGTAAGCCGTTACAGCTTTCAATATCGCTAGTAAGTGCTGGCTGTAAGGTTTTTAATACAAATAATTGCTTGGTGCTGTTTTGGCGCACTTTATATAAAAGACTGGCGCGTGATTCATGCAAAATATCTTCAACGGTAAAATCGTCAATCGATTCATTGATAGCCAGTTTATGTGGCAAGGCCAGATGTTTTCCGCCAGCAATGCGCTCAGTTAAACTGTCATCGCCCAATTTGGTAATTTTAACCACAACAGCGGTTGAGTTATCACCCGTTTGCTGCTGAATCGCCGCTTTGGTAAGGTGGTCGGCAATCATCTGCACGTTATCGAATTTTTTTAAGCCTTCATGAATGGCTTTTTCGCCTAAGGTTTCCCAAACACCATCGGTCATTAAAGCAAAAATATCGCCCACTTGCAGCGCGCCATCGGCTAAATCGACCGATAAATGCGCATCTAAACCAACAGCACGTTTTAATACATGACGCATATCGGGTCTATCCCAAACATGGTCGGTGGTGAGCTGCTTTAAAACATTATCGCGTAATAAATAAATGCGCGTGTCACCCACATGTGCTAAATAATAACGCTGGCCGCGCAAAATAATTAATGACAGCGTAGTGGCCATGCCAGCTAAATCGCGATTGGCATTAGCTTGCGAAATCAGCCAGCGATTGGCGGCGGTAATCACTTTATCTAAGGCGTTAGATGGCTCCCATGTATCGGGGGTGGCAAAGTAATCGGTTGAAATATTGCGAATGGTCATCTCAGATGCTTCGCCGCCGCCTGCATTGCCACTGACGCCATCGGCCACCGCAATTAGTGAGCCTTTAATGCTGAGTTGATCATTAATAGGGGTCACCACGCCAACGTAATCTTCATTACGCTCACGCGGGCCAGTTAGGCTAGATTGACCTATTTCAAATTTGAGTGACATCAGGGGTGTGTGAAAGGCTTATGGCTTGGATTTAAACCAAAACCAACCATTTAAACTTAAGAAGATAAACAAGCCCATATCTAAAATGGGCCAGTATTTGGGGTTATCTAAAAACACACCCAACACAATCAAACTGGCGCATGCAAACGAGATTAAGCACAGAATGATTTTGAAGGGCATATTTTTACTTTAAAAACGAATAATGGCAATGATTATACTTTAGCGGCCGTATTCACAGCACTGCCCCAAGTGGTTCTCCAGCGTGTTTTTACGCCGCTTAAACCAATCATGGCTAATAAGGCAAGGCCTGCAAAAATCAAAATGCCAATTTGGTAGTTGCCAGTAGCTTGTTTAATATAGCCTAAGCTTGCTGCCAAGTAAAAGCCACCAACGCCGCCAGCCATGCCCACTAAGCCTGTCATTACGCCGATTTCTTTGCGGAAACGTTGTGGTACTAATTGGAAAACCGCGCCATTGCCCATGCCTAAAACAGCCATCACGGGGATAATAATCGCTAGCGCTAATTGGTAAGTAGGTTGGCCAAAGCTCATTACAACCAATAATACAGAGGCAATTGCATAGATTACCAGCAGGGTGCGAATGCCGCCGATGCGGTCTGCAATCATACCGCCAATCGGGCGCACTAATGAGCCGGCAAATACGCAAGCCGCCGTGCAATAGCCCGCAACCACAGGGCCAAGACTGTATAAATCGTTAAAATAAATAGTAAGTGATGATGCTAAGCCAACAAATCCACCAAAAGTAACGCTATAAAAGAACATAAACCACCAAGCGTCTTTGTCTTTTAAAATGGCTGCATATTGGCTTAAAGACTTGGCTGGCGGCGCGTCTGGCGCATCCTTAGCAAAAATCATATAAACAGCTAGCGCGATGCCTAGCGGAATTAAAGCCAAGCCAAATACATTGTTCCAGCCATAAGCCACAGCCAAGCTTGGCGCAAATAAGGCGGCAAATACAGTACCAGAGTTGCCCGCACCTGCAATACCCAAAGCCGTACCTTGGTGCTCTGGCGGATACCAGCGCGAAGCGAGTGGCAGCGCAACCGCAAATGCAGCACCTGCAAAACCTAAGCCAATGCCTAGCAACAAGGTGTGTTGAAAGGTTTGTAAGCCATGTAACCAAGCAATTAACAAGCTGGCGATGACGATAATTTGACCAATCGTACCAGCGTTTTTAGGTTTGATTTGATCAACCAATACGCCCATCACAATCCGTAATAGTGCGCCTGCCAATACTGGCGTTGCAACCATTAAGCCTTTTTGCGCAGGGGTTAAATTTAAATCGGTAGCAATTTGTACCGCCAGTGGGCCTAGTAAAACCCACACCATAAAGCTTAAATCAAAGTACAAAAATGACGATAGTAAGGTTGGCGTATGGCCAGCTTTCCAAAAACTGCTTTTCATGATGAATCCCTGTTTCTTAAACGATGATTTGAATATTGTTTTTTATTTTTTAGCTTTGCTTTGCCAATCATCAACAAAAAACTGATTGGCAAAATCTCACTTAAACATTGCTAACAGTTTTTAAACGGTAATCGTTTCAAACTCTTTTTGCAGTTCACTTTTTTGCACACGCTCAGACCAAGGCTCAATCGCGCCTTGCAAGGCATAAAGCAAACGCTCATAGGCGGCCTTACGGCCTTCGTGGTCTTCTAGCACGCGTTGTTTTACGTATTCCAAACCAACGCGCTCAATCCAATGCACGGTGCGGTCTAAATAACGCGCTTCTTCGCGGTACATTTGAATAAACGCGCCTGAGTATTCCAACACTTCGTCAGAGGTTTTTACCTTGCATAGGAATTGCGCCACTTCGGTTTTAATACCGCCGTTACCGCCCACATAAATCTCCCAGCCTGAATCTACACCAATAATACCCACGTCTTTAATGCCAGATTCAGCACAGTTTCTAGGGCAACCAGAAACAGCAAATTTAACTTTATGCGGCGCCCACATATGGTCAAAGGCTTTTTCGATATCAATACCCATTTGTGTAGAATTTTGCGTACCAAAACGACAGAATTCAGAACCCACGCAAGTTTTAACGGTACGAATACCTTTGGCATAAGCGTAGCCAGATGGCATATCTAAGTCTTTCCACATGCCAACTAAATCTTCTTTTTTTACACCCAGCAAGTCAATACGCTGGCCGCCAGTTACTTTTACCATTGGCACGGCATATTTATCCGCCACATCGGCAATTTTGCGCAATTGGTCAGGCGTCGTAACGCCGCCATACATACGCGGAATGACTGAATAAGTGCCGTCTTTTTGAATATTGGCATGCACGCGTTCGTTAATAAAGCGCGATTGTGGATCGTCCACCGCCTCATGCGGCCAAGTTGAAAGCAAGTAATAATTCAGAGCAGGGCGGCAAGTTGCGCAACCGTTAGGGGTGCGCCAAGTCATGCCTTTCATGGCATCTGGAATATTTAAGTATTTGTTTTTGCGGATTTCAGCACGCACTTCTTCATGGTTTTTATCAGAACAACCACAAATGGCTTTGCTAGTGGATGGTGGCGCATAGCCGCCGCCTAAAGTTGACGCTAAAATTTGCTCTACCAAGCCTACGCAACTGCCGCAGCTTGAGCCAGCTTTGGTTTGTTTTTTCACATCATCGATCGTAAACAAGCCTTGGTCTTGAATCGCTTTAACAATGGTGCCTTTGCACACGCCGTTACAGCCGCACACTTCCATTTCGTTAGTCATCGCAGCGGCTTTATCTTGGCCTTGATGGCCAGTATTGCCTAGGCTATCTTGACCAAACATCAACGAATCGCGGATTTCATGAATCGGTTTTGCATCGCGCAACATTTGGAAATACCAAGCGCCATCTGCCGTATCGCCATAAAGCACGCTGCCAATGATTTTGTCATTTTTAATGACGAGTTTTTTGTAAACCCCACCAACCGCGTCGTGTAAAACAATTTCTTCGCGTTCTTCATCTGCCGCTTCAATTGGGCTTCTGAAATCGCCTGCACTAAATAAATCAATGCCAGTTACTTTTAACTTGGTTGAAGTAACAGAGCCTTTATATGAGCCGATACCAAAGTTGGCCAAATGCGTGGCGCAAACTTTTGCCATTTCAAATAATGGCGCAACTAAGCCATATGAGATGCCGCGATGCGCAACGCATTCGCCCACTGCGTAAACGCGCGGGTCATAGGTTTGCATGGTGTCGTTTACCACAATGCCTTTGTTGCAATAAATGCCAGCTGATTCGGCCAATGCAAAATTAGGGCGAATACCCACAGCCATTACCACTAAATCGGCGGCAATTTCTAAGCCATCGGTAAAGCGCGCGGCTTTTACGCGGCCATTGCCATCGTCAATTAGTTGCTCGGTATTTTTTTGCAGTAAAAAGTTAAGGCCTTTTAATTCTAAATTCTTTTGCAGCATTTTGCCTGCAGTTTTGTCCAATTGACGTTCTAACAGCCACTCATTTTTATGCACCACGGTCACATCCATGCCTTGAATCTTCAAGCCGTTTGCCGCTTCTAAGCCCAACAAACCGCCACCAATCACCACC
>JAYWCF010000152.1:0-14362 GCA_043780715.1 Methylotenera sp.
CGCGATTAACAGTGTGTAAAAGCCTTTGGTCATTGCGCTAACTCAATTGCAATCCGCAAGCAATAAACAAACTTCTACAATGCTTCTGCTGCAAAATCAGCCAAGCGGGAGCGTTCACCACGCACCAAAGTAATATGGCCGTTATGTTCCCAGCCTTTAAAGCGGTCAACAACGTAGGTAAGCCCAGAACTGCCTTCGGTTAAATAAGGCGTATCAATCTGCGCAATATTGCCTAAGCAAACCACCTTAGTGCCGGGCCCAGCGCGGGTTATCAGCGTTTTCATCTGTTTGGGCGTGAGGTTTTGCGCTTCATCAATAATCAAAAATTTATGCAAAAAAGTTCTGCCGCGCATAAAGTTAAGTGATTTCACTTTAATACGGGTGCGAATTAAATCTTGCGTCGCGGCGCGTCCCCATTCGCCTGCGTCTTCATCGGTTTTGTTTAGCACATCTAAATTGTCTTCTAATGCGCCCATCCACGGAGCCATTTTTTCTTCTTCGGTACCAGGTAAAAAGCCAATATCTTCGCCAACAGGCACGGTAACGCGCGTCATAATAATTTCAGAATAGATTTTTTTATCTAAAGTTTGAGTGAGCGCAGCCGCCAATGTGAGCAAAGTTTTACCCGTACCTGCTTGGCCCAACAATGTCACAAAATCAATATCGGGATTCATCAGCAAGTTCAGCGCAAAATTTTGCTCACGATTGCGCGCCACAATGCCCCACACGCTGTGTTTAGGGTTCATGTGATCGTGCACCACTTGCAACACGGCATGATTGTCTTCAATTTTTCGCACAATGGCGTGAAACGGTTTATCAAATTCGTAATAAACAAACTCATTGATTAAAAACGTTTTTACCAGCGGGCCTGTGATGCGATAAAACATGCGGCCTGCTTCTTGCCACGATTCCATTTCTTTGCTGTGCTTATCCCAGAAGTCTTGCGGCAATTCTTTCATGCCGCTGTAGAGTAAATCGGTATCTTCCAGCACTTTGTCATTAAAGTAATCTTGCGCCATTACGCCCATGGCGCGCGCTTTAATGCGGATGTTGATGTCTTTGCTGACCAAAATCACTTGGCGATTAGGCTGCTGTTTTTGCTGCGCAAGCACTACGCTAATAATTTGATTATCGGCTTTGCTTCCAGCCAAGCCAGGCAACTCAATATCTACTTGAGAGGTTTGTAAAAACAGCCTACCAGGCAAGTGTTTGTTGCCATTAATGGCTAAAGGGGAGCCTAGCTCTAGGTTAGTTAAATCGGTACCGACAATCTCTTCTAAATAACGGCTGGCTTGACGTGCGTTACGCGCTACTTCAGTCACGCCTTTTTTATTATTATCCAGCTCCTCAAGCGTAACCATTGGCAAGTAAATATCATGCTCTTCAAATCTAAACAGGCTTGAAGGGTCGTGCATTAATACGTTTGTATCCAATACAAATAATTTGGTTGTAGTAGATGCCGCTTGAGAAGCTTGTTTTTTTGCCATAGTTTTTAAAGTAAATGCGCCTAAAATTAAAAAAGGAGAAAAGAAACTTAACGATTGATTACAACGATTTTACAAAATCCAACACCTGCGGCACATGGCCATCTACCTTAACGCCACGCCATTCTTGTATCAAATTACCATTTTTATCAATCACAAATGTACTGCGTTCAACACCGCGCACTTGTTTGCCATACATATTTTTCATTTTGACCACAGCAAAAATGCCACAAGCCAGCTCTTCGGTATCGGCTAACAGCTCAAAAGGAAAACTAAATTTGGCTTTGAAATTTTCATGCGATTTTAGGCTATCGCGCGAAATGCCAACTATTTCGGCGTTTGCCGCTTGAAATTCACTGTAAAAATCACGAAATTGCATGCCCTGCGTGGTGCAGCCGGGGGTGGAATCTTTAGGGTAAAAATAGATAACCAGCGTTTTTCCTAAGTAATCAGATAGCTTAAAAGTATGGCCGCTGGTAGCAGGCAGCTCGAAATCGGTAACGGGATTATTTAGCATAGTGGTTGTCATGTGGGTACGTTCCTATTGTTGTAAAAATTTGCCATTAAGGCAAGCTAAAATTTAAGGCTTTTATGTGACAAGCGCCAAAAAATCTAGTTTTAAAAAATAATTTTAAAAATTGTTGTTTTAAATTTTTAACGTATTAGGAAAGTTAGTAAGGCTAAGCTTATTGCGGCAAGGTGAGGGTGATGCAAGTGCCTTTGGGATTGGCAGGCGCAAAGTCAATGCTACCTCCTAGCACTTCGCACACTTTAAATGCAAACGGAATGCCTAAGCCTGTGCCAAAGCGCTTGGTAGATGGGCCAGGGCTAGCGGCATGCGGATCTGGCGTAAATGGCATGCCGACGCCTTCATCAATAATGGATGTGATTAATGCACCTGCTTGAAAATAAGCGTTTATTTGCAAAGCGCTGTGTTTGGGCGACGCATCAATGGCGTTAAGCATTAAGTTATAAAATACCTGCTCAAGCAAATGTTCATCTGTGCGGATATCACTCATGGCAATATCAATATTTTTGACGATTTGAATATCTTTATCGCGAATTTTTTGCACCAGCGGCAACAAGGCGCCTTCTAAAATATGCTCAAATTTAACCAATTTTAATTGCGGCTTAATCGGTAATAAATACGCCAGCAATGAGCCAGTCCAGCGTTCAAGCCTATCAACCGTGTTAATAATGCCATTCACCGAATCGCGCGTGTCGTTATCATGCGCAGGGATATCAATCACCTGCGCGGTGGCGCGAATGCTGGCAAGCGGGTTGCGAATGTTATGCGCTAACATTGGTACTAACAATCCCATGGCCGCTTGCTTTTCAGTGCGCACCAGTGCATCGCGGCTGGTTTGTAAATCATCCGCCATTTTGTTGATTTCTTTAGAAAGCGTGATCAATTCAGCCGCGCCAGTTTCGGGCACTTTATGTTCTAAATTGCCGGCGCTAATTTCCGCAGTAGCTTTCATTACCGCATTAATAGGGGTGACAATGGCGCGCTTTAAAAAGATGCGCGATAAAAATAGCAATAAGCCTGCCAGCAAAATAGGCATAATTAAAACGGCAATGGCGGATTCTTTGGCCTCTTTTAAGCGTGTTTTTAATTCATTTTGCTTTAGCGTGAGTAAGTCTTCGGCGCGTTTAGAAACGCTTTCGTAATGGCTAAAAATGCCTGTTTCAATATCTTTATACAGCGATTTTTGCGTATTTTTATCTGGCTTGGCTTGATAGCGATAAAATAAGCTTGGCGCTTCGTTTACAAAAACGCGGTAATTTGCTTCTAGCTCGCTAATGGCTTGCTTTTCTTCTGCGCCAACCGCTAAAGTTTTAAGCTCTTCAAAATGGGTGAGGATGGATTGCGTGTATTCGTTGTATTCGGTTAGCGCTTCGTTATCTTCTAAAAAGAAGGCGTCAAACAATTCTTTCATTTGCCGATACAAATCGCCGCGCGCTTGCTGAATTTCGCGCACTAAAAGGTTGATACGTTGCGATTCGTTAGAGGCTTTATCCCAGATATGAATGCCATACAAACCGCTGGCGAATGCCAATAAAATCAGTGCAATAAAGATTAACTCATGCAGTAATAGCAAATCACGCAACGGCCTTGCTTTGTGTGTTTTGCTGGTGGCCAATTTAAAGGATTAAGCCAATTTAAACGAAACGGGCACAGTGATATTAAACGTGCGGTTGCGAAGTGATTCTGGCGGGGCGGGGAAAGGCGACGCTTTACGCACCATTTCAAGCGCTTGTTTATCTAATGATTCGTAACCACTGCCTTCTTTTACTTTTGCCGATAACACATTGCCGTCACCGTCTAATCTAAGGTCAAGCAGCACATCACCCTGATAGCCGCGCATTTGGGCGATTTTTGGATAGGATTTATGCTTGGCAATTGCGCGCCCTAACAAACCGCCATATTCACCCAGCGCATTATCATCAATTGGCTGAACTTCTACTGGTTTTACTGGCATTGGTTCTGGCGTTGGTGGCGGCACAGTTGCAATTGGTACAGTATCCGCTTTGGGCGCCACTGCAATCACATTAGGAACCACTTCGCTAGGCGTTGGTGTTGGGTCTTGGGCTACTTGAGTAGGTTCTTTTGGTGTGTTGGTTACCGGTTTTGGCAATTCTTTAGGCGGCGTTTTTTTAATCGGTTTGGGCGGAATCACCTCAGGTTTTACTGGCTCAATTGGCTGCACGGGCTCTATCACCGCAACTGGTTCTGGCGCTTTAGGCGGCGCTAATTCAATGGTTAATTCAATTGGCTTTTCTTTTGCCAAATCAAACGTTAAATTGGGTAGCGTTATCGCAAGAAAAGCATGCAATAAAAGTGATGACACAATCGCCCAAATTATTGTTGAGTCTGAATTGTTGGGATTTTTAATAACGACGTCCAAGATGGTTGGTGTGCGACAATATTAGGCTAAACCATTGATTATACTATAGCTTATATTGAATTGGTAATGCCAATTTTGGTTGTAGTAAGCCAAGTAAGCAATATTATGTTAACTCAATTAACTCAAAGCCGCTAAACAATACCTTCTAACAACTGCACGTTAACCATGGTATTGCTTGCGCAATTGCCCAACGTATCATCCAGCACAATAAAACAATTAGCGGCGCTCATGCTGCTTAATACGCCAGAGCTTTGATTTGGCAGTGGTTTTACTTTCCAAATACCAGCATCCTCATACATAAAGCCACGCTGAAACTCTGTGCGGCCAGTGGCTTTTTTAATGGCTTCTGTACACTCTACTTTAAATAACGGCAAGGGTTTTGCGGTGCTGCCCATTAAGGTAATTAGTGCCTCGCGCACAAATTGATAAAATGAAACCATGGTGGCGACAGGGTTGCCCGGTAGGCCAAAATAATGCGCCATTTGACCGTTGTTGCCTTGCACTTTGCCATAAGCTAATGGCCTGCCAGGCTTCATATTGATTTTCCAAAACAGCACTTGGCCATGCTTGGTGAGCAATGTTTTCATATAATCGGCTTCGCCAACCGATACGCCGCCGCTGGTCATCACTACATCGTTATTGCTTGCCGCTTGTAATAAGGTAGCTTCTAATAAATCAGGGTTATCTGGCACAACACCTAAATCGCTAATCTCAACGCCCAGCCTGCTTAGCATGCCAAATAATGTGTAGCGATTGCTGTCGTATATTTGGCCTTCAATAAGCGGGCTGCCAACGCCGATTAATTCGTCACCAGTGCTAAAAAAAGCCACTTTTAGCGGTTTGTAAACGCTTAATTCGGCCACACCAAGCGATGCAACCAAGCCTAAGTCGGCAGGGCGCAATAAGTGGCCTTTACTTAATACCATTTGCCCAATTTTTAAATCATCGCCTGCAGGGCGGATATTTTCACCTAACTTAGGCGCCATATTTAGCCGAATTCCATCATCTGCCATTTGCACGCGCTCTTGCATCACCACCGTGTCAGCGCCTGCAGGAATCACCGCGCCTGTCATAATTTTGATGCACTCACCAGCATTTAACGCACCCAAAAAAGGCTTGCCAGCAAAAGCGGTACCGATAGTTTTTAAGGTTTTATCGGCATCGGCCACCTTAATCGCAAAGCCATCCATAGCGGAATTATGGTGATTCGGCACCTTGCTGGGTGAAGTGATATCGCTTGCTAACACACGCCCTAAACTTTGCATAACTGGCACGTTTTCAGTCGCAGTAATGGGGTTTAAAAATTGCTGAATATATAAACGCGCCGCCTGCACCGACATGGCATTTGGGTCGTAATCATCCATGCAACTGGGGTCTAAAGCAATTTGCGAAAGTGAAGTAGGTTTTGTCATGCGCTTTGTGTAGAAAGTGATAAATGGTGAATAATAAAAGCCGCAATGGCCGCGATATTGTTTAAATCTAAAACAGGAATATGCGTTAAATTAAGCGCAGAATCGCTGGCAACCGCCACAATATTGGTATCTTGCGTTGCCAATAAAGGCATATTTAAACTGGGTCTGTGCACTTCAATTTTGGCTATATTGGCTTGTTTAAAGCCTTCTACCAATATTAAATCCGCATAGCGATTATCAAATTTGGCGATTAAATCGTCTAAATCAGGCTCTTGCGCTAACTCTGTCATCAACGCCCAGCGCTTATTCGAAGCGATTAAGGTTTGTACCGCGCCTGCTTCACGAATCTGATAGCTATCTTTGCCTTTGTGATCAATATCAAATTGATGATGCGCGTGTTTAATCACTGAAACGCGCAAATTATGTTTAGCCAGTTCTGGAATTAATTGCGTAATTAGCGTGGTTTTGCCTGCATTGCTGCCAGCGGCGCAAATGCCGATAACAGGCAAAGGCTGTGATACAGATTTAGTTGAAGTTTTAAGCATGGCGCAATTTTAATTCTAAAACCGCTAAATCTTCAAACGTATTCAGGTTAACAAAAGCATCGCTGCAATCGCTAAAATCCACTTCTGTGTAAGCCAGACTTTTTTGCCAGCTACTTACGCGTCGCTCGCCAGTGGCTAAATACGCCGTAAGTGAAGGGAACACACTTTTTTTGCACAAGCAAAACACAGGGTGCGCGTTGCCATCGCTACTAGCGACCGCAATATCAGCCTGTTGAGTGATTAATGCGTTAAGCAAGCGATGCGCTAAATCGTGCGGCAATAACGGTGAATCGCAAGGCACAGTTAATAGGTAATCATGCTTGGCGTGCTGAAAACCCAAACTAAAGCCAGCTAAAGGGCCAATAAAGTTTTCATGTGAATTTTGTAAAACAGGTAAGCCAAACGTTTGATATTGTTCAAATTCACGATTGGCATTTATTAGAATTTCATCCACTTGCGGCGTTAAGCGTTCAATTACATGCTGAATTAATGGCTTTTGTTGTAGCGATACCAAGCCTTTATCTACGCCGCCCATGCGCGTAGCGCGACCACCAGAAAGAATAATGCAGGATATTGCCAAGGTGAAAAACTAACCGCCTGTATGCGACATAAACCGTATCACAGCAGGTTCTGCGCGGCGCAAATCAAAATCATGGCCTTTGGGTTTAATGCGCATGCTACCCAAAATGGCGGCAATTAAAGGTGGGTCATCATCGGGATATTGGCGCAATAGCGGCATCAGTTCTATTTTGTCTTCTTGCCCTAAGCATAAATACAATTCACCCTTGCAGGTGATACGCACGCGGTTGCAGCTTTCGCAAAAGTTGTGTGAGTGCGGTGAAATAAAGCCGATTTTAGTATCAGAAGTACCGTCGCTATTTGCCACGCGCCAGTAACGCGCTGGGCCTCCTGTACTCTCAGTGCTAGGCAATAGTGAGTACTTGCTTTGCAATAGTTTTAGCGTGTCTGCATTGCTCACAAATGTACTATCACGCGTATGGTCTACTTGGCCCAATGGCATTTCTTCAATAAAGCTAATATCAATTTTTTGATCAATGGCAAATTGCACTAAATCTGCCGCTTCATCATCGTTGCTACCGCGCATTAAAACCGTGTTGATTTTAATGCCTTCAAAGCCTGCATCTTTGCTGGCCTGTAAGCCTGCTAGGACTTTATTTAAATCGCCAGTGCGGGTGATTTTTTTAAAGCGTTCTGGCTTTAAGCTATCGATTGAAATATTAATGCGTTTTACGCCAGCATTTTTTAAATCTAACGCTTGTTTTTCTAATTGGCTGCCGTTGGTAGTAAGCACTAACTCTTTTAAGCCTTCCAGCTTGCCCACTTCTTCAAACAGCCATAAGGCATTTTTGCGCACCAAAGGCTCACCGCCGGTAATGCGCACTTTGCTGACGCCCAAATTAACGAAAACGTTAATCAAGCGCGCGCATTCTTCAAGGCTTAATACTTCATCGCGCGGCAAAAAAGTCATGTCTTCAGACATGCAATACACGCACCTAAAATCGCAACGATCGGTGATAGATAGGCGAATGTAATCGACTGTGCGGCCAAACTGATCGACTAATGTGGGTTGGTTTAACATAGGCTTATTTTATGACGTATTCGGTATGCATACAATGAAAGACAGTAGATTGGTCGCTTATGTGCCATAAACTTTACAATAAAAATTAATCTAAATTTAATACAATTTTAAAAAATTAGTAAGGCATGGAATTTACACACTATTAACACGTCTGATACTGTGTAGGTAGCCCATTTTTAGCTTTTAATAAGGCCACAAATAGGTATATTATTACATTAATAACTATTGCAATAAGGATATCTGTGGCAAACGCACTATCGATGGAAACATTAACAACAATTCAATCACTTATCGCGCAGCATAAAGCAATGCCTGGTGCGTTAATGCCACTTTTGCATGCCATTCAAGACACAATTGGCTATATTCCAGAAGACAGTTATTTGCCGATTTCGAAAGCGTTGGCTTTATCCGTTGCCGAAGTGCATGGCGTGGTTACGTTTTATCATCATTTTAGAACGCATCCAGTTGGCAAACATATTTTGCACGTTTGCCGCGCTGAATCTTGCCAAGCCATGGGTTCTGAAAAGTTAGAAGCCAGCATCAAGGCCAAATTGAATATTGATTATCATCAAACCACCAGCGATGGTGCGATTACCTTAGAGCCGATTTATTGCTTGGGCAACTGTGCCTGCTCACCTGCGGTAATGATGGATGATGAAGTGTATGGCCGCATGGATAGCCAGAAAATGGCTGATTTAATAAGTGAGGCGCGTGCGTCATGATTAAAGTTCCTATAATTAAAGTCTATGTTCCCCGCGATTCTACTGCGTTAAGTGTAGGCGCAGACCTCACCGCTAAAGCGATTCAGCAAGAAGCGCAAAAACGTGGCATTGAAATTGAGCTTATTCGCAACGGTTCTCGAGGTTTATTTTGGTTAGAGCCATTTGTAGAAGTAGCAACAGCCAATGGCCGCGTGGCGTTTGCGCCTGTGCAGCCCAAAGATGTGGCTGGTTTATTTGATGCCTATTTTTTAAATCCTGATTCAAGTACGGCTAAAGCGCATCCACTTTATTTGGGCTTAACCGAAGAGCTGGAATGGCTTAAAAAACAGCAACGTTTAACCTTTGCCCGAATTGGTATTACAGACCCGGTTTCATTAGAGGATTATTTAGCGCACGATGGTTATAAAGGTTTGGCCAATGCGCTTAAATTGAGCCCCGCTGAAATCGTTAAAACCGTTACTGATTCTGGCTTGCGTGGTCGCGGCGGCGCGGCTTTTCCAACGGGTATTAAATGGAATACGGTTTTGAATGCCCCAAGCCCACAAAAATATATTGTGTGTAATGCCGATGAAGGTGATTCTGGCACTTATTCAGACCGCATGGTGATGGAAGATGACCCATTTGTGCTGATTGAAGGCATGACGATTGCGGGTATCGCAGTGGGTGCTGATCAAGGCTATATCTATTTGCGCAGCGAATATCCGCATGCTTTGCATATTTTGAATGAAGCAATTGCCAAAGCCGAAGCGGCTGGCTATTTGGGTGACAATATTTGCGGTTCAAACCATACATTTAAATTAGAAGTGCGCCGCGCCGCAGGTGCTTATGTGTGTGGCGAAGAAACTTCATTATTGGAAAGCCTAGAAGGTAAGCGCGGTCTAGTGCGCTTTAAGCCACCATTGCCAGCTATTGAAGGTTTGTTTGGTAAGCCAACCGTGGTTAATAACGTGATTTCTTTGGCGACTATTCCTATTATTTTAGATAAAGGCGCGCAGTTTTATGCGGATTACGGCATGGGCCGTTCACGCGGCACTTTGCCGATTCAGCTGGCGGGCAATATCAAGCATGGTGGCTTGGTAGAGCTGGCCTTTGGCGCGACATTGCGCGAATTATTATACGATTTTGGAGGCGGTTCTTACACTGGCAAGCCAATCCGTGCGGTGCAAGTAGGCGGCCCTTTGGGTGCCTTCTTGCCAGAAAGCCAGTGGGACACACCGCTGGATTATGAAGAATTTAGCAAGATTTGGGCGGTGCTGGGCCACGGCGGTATTGTGGCGTTTGACGATACCGTAGATATGGCCAAAATGGCACGCTACGCGTTTGAGTTTTGCGCCATTGAAAGCTGCGGAAAATGCACGCCGTGCCGTATCGGCTCTACGCGTGGCGTAGAGGTGATTGATAAAATCATCAACGGCACCGATGTAGAGAAAAACACCAAGCTGGTGCGCGATTTATCCGACACCATGTTAAACGGTTCACTGTGCGCGCTGGGCGGCATGACGCCTTACCCGGTATTAAGCGCGATGAACCACTTTGCGGAAGATTTTGTGCCAAAGCCTAAATCTACACTTAAAAAAATTATTGATATAGTTGTTGCCTAAACGTTAGGGCAGCCGGAGCAAACCATGGACGATATTAAATACACAGCAATGCCGCATCAGCCGCACAACAGCGGCCGCAATAGTGATCACAGCCGCACTAGTTATGATGATCAGCTTGATTATGGTACGCCAGCCAGTGATTCGGATGTGATGGTGACCTTAGAAATTGATGGTCGCGAAATTACCGTGCCAGACGGTACTAGCATTATGCGTGCATCAATTTTGGCAGGCGTAAATGTGCCTAAATTATGCGCCACCGATTCATTAAAGGCATTTGGCTCATGCCGTTTGTGCGTGGTAGAAATTGAAGGCCGCCGCGGTTACCCAGCCAGTTGTACTACGCCAGTAGCGCCAGGTTTAAAAGTGCATACCCAAACCAGCAAATTAGCCGATATACGCCGCGGTACCATGGAATTGTATATTTCAGACCATCCGCTGGATTGTTTAACTTGTGCCACAAATGGTGATTGTGAATTGCAAGATATGGCAGGCGCAGTGGGCTTGCGCGAAGTGCGTTATGGCTATGAAGGCGAAAATCACTTAAAAGCTGAAAAAGATGAATCAAACCCATATTTCACTTTTGACCCCAGTAAATGTATCGTCTGCAGCCGTTGTGTGCGCGCTTGCGAAGAAACGCAAGGTACATTTGCATTAACCATTTCTGGCCGCGGTTTTGATTCAAAAGTAGCGTCTGGCATTGAAAACTTTAAAGATTCTGAATGCGTTTCTTGCGGCGCTTGCGTATCGGCCTGCCCAACCGCCACATTAATCGAAAAAACCGTGATTGAAGCTGGCGTGCCAGAACATTCAGTCACCACTACTTGCGCCTATTGCGGCGTGGGTTGCAGCTTTAACGCCGAAATGAAAGGCGAAGAAGTCATTCGCATGACGCCGCACAAAAACGGTGGCGCGAATCATGGCCACTCTTGCGTTAAGGGAAGGTTCGCTTGGGGTTACGCTACCCATCAAGACCGCATTACTACGCCAATGATACGTAAAAGCATCAAAGATGAATGGCAAGTGGTGAGTTGGGATGAGGCGATTCAATATGCTGCTTCTGAGATTAAACGTATTTCTGCTACTTACGGCAAAGAAAGCATGGGCGGAATTACGTCTAGCCGTTGCACCAATGAAGAAGTTTATGTTACGCAAAAACTAGTGCGCGCCGTATTTGGCACTAATAATGTAGACACTTGCGCCCGCGTTTGCCACAGCCCAACAGGTTATGGTCTTAAACAAACCATTGGCGAATCGGCAGGCACGCAAACCTTTGATTCGGTGATGAAATCTGATGTCATCATGATTATCGGCGCCAATCCGACGGATGGTCACCCTGTGTTTGCCTCTCAAATGAAACGCCGTTTACGCGAAGGCGCAAAACTGATTATTGTCGATCCGCGTGAAATTGATTTGGTGGATAACTCACCGCATATTCGTGCCGATTATCACCTGAATTTACGCCCTAGCACTAACGTAGCCTTAATTTCTGCGTTGGCGCATGTGGTGGTGACCGAAGGCTTGGTGAAAGAAGATTTTGTCCGTGAGCGTTGTGAATGGGATTCTTTTGTGGTGTGGCGCGATTTTGTGGCGAAACCAGAGAATTCACCAGAAGCGTTGGAATCTGTTTTGGGTGTAAAAGCACAAACCATGCGTGAAGCCGCGCGGCTGTTCGCAACAGGCGGCAATGGCGCTATTTACTATGGCTTGGGCGTCACTGAGCATAGTCAAGGCTCAACCATGGTGATGGGTATTGCTAATTTGGCTATGGCAACCGGCAATGTAGGCCGCGAGGGTGTGGGCATCAACCCATTGCGTGGCCAAAACAATGTGCAGGGCAGTTGCGATATGGGCAGTATGCCGCACGAATTCCCCGGTTACCGCCATGTTTCTGATGACGCAACACGCGCGCTGTTTGAGAGCGCTTGGGGCAGGCCATTGAGTAACGATCCGGGTTTGCGCATTCCCAATATGCTGGATTTAGCGGGTGAGGGTAAATTTAAAGCTTTATATTGCGTAGGTGAGGATATCGCGCAATCAGACCCTAATACTCAACATGTAACGCACGCATTAGAAAGTATGGAATGCGTGATTGTGCAAGATTTGTTCTTAAATGAAACCGCTATGTATGCGCATGTGTTCTTTCCGGGTGCTTCATTCTTAGAAAAAAGCGGCACATTTACCAATGCGGAGCGCCGTATTTCACCTGTGCGCCGTGTGATGACGCCTAAAAATGGACATGGCGAGCGTGGCTTAGAAGATTGGGAAATTACAGCCAAATTGTCAGCGGCACTTGGCTACGATATGCAATACAAGCATGCTAGTGAAATTATGGATGAAATCGCCGCCTTAACACCAACCTTTAAAGGTGTCAGTTTTGCTAAATTAGATGAGCTGGGCAGTATTCAATGGCCATGCGACGATGAAAACCAAGAGGGCACGCCAACCATGCATATTGATGCGTTTGTGCGCGGCAAAGGCAAATTCTTCATTACGCAATATGTGCCGACTACTGAAAAAGTAAATGCCAAATTCCCGTTAATACTCACCACAGGCCGCATTTTAAGCCAGTACAATGTAGGCGCACAAACGCGCCGCACGCTAAATAACGCTTGGCATGCAGAAGATATTGTAGAGATTCATCCGCATGATGCCGAAGAGCGCGGTATTAAAGAAGGTGATTGGGTAGGCATTGCCAGCCGCGCGGGTGAAACGGTATTGCGGGCAACCTTAACTGAGCGCGTGCAAGCTGGGGTGATTTATACCACATTCCATCACCCTGAATCTGGCGCCAATGTGATTACAACAGACAATAGCGATTGGGCCACTAACTGCCCAGAATTTAAAGTGACGGCTGTGCAAGTGACGCGCGTGAATCAATTATCCGATTGGCAAAAAGATTATAAAACCTTTAGTGAAGCGCAAATTGCTTTTACAGGCAAAAAAACGGCTCAAACCAAGCAGCCTGCTTAATGCTTGTTAGTTAAAGTGGTTTATTTTGTCTGAGCAATTGGTTTTAATGGAATCACTATTTTCGATTGATGCGCCGCTGACAGAGGTTAGCGTTACGCGCTGGCGAAATGGTGAACTAAGTACCGCGCAAGATAAAGTGGCAGAAGAAGTGCCGATTGCTTTTGTTTTTAACGGTGTATCGCATGCTGTAATGTTGGCTACGCCATTAGATTTAGAAGATTTTGCGCTGGGTTTTTCGTTATCAGAAGGTATTTTGCGCGATAAAAGCGATTTATATGATATTGAAGTGATGAAGCAGGCACAAGGCATAGAATTACGTTTAGAAGTTGCAACGGAGTGTTTTGTAAAGTTAAAAGAACGTCGCCGAAATTTGGTTGGGCGCACTGGCTGCGGCATTTGTGGCGCAGAAAGCTTAGAACAAGTATTGCGGTTACCGCAAATGGATAATGCCAATAAAAACGCCGTTTCTAAACCATTATCTGCTAAGCATATTCAAGTGGCTTTTCATGCGATTCAAGGTAAACAGACTTTGCAGCAAGCTACTGGCGCCACTCATGCCTGCGCTTGGGTGAATGCGCAAGGTGAAGTTGCGTTGCTGCGTGAAGATGTGGGCCGGCATAATGCAATGGATAAATTGATTGGTGCGCTTGCTAAGCAAGAAAATAACAGGCAAGAAAATAACAGGCAAGAAAATATCAGACAAGAAAATATCAGACAGGAAAATAAAGCCCAAAAGTTACCAAATCAACATGATGGATTTGTGTTAACGTCAAGCCGTGCCAGTGTTGAGATGGTGCAAAAAGTAGCAACAGCGGGGATTCAAATATTGGCGGCTATTTCTGCGCCTACTGGCTTGGCGATTCGTGTTGCTGAAATGTATGGTGTGACTTTAATTGGCTTTTTGCGCGATCAACAATTTGTCATTTATACGCATCAACATCGGGTAGAATTTTAGTCTGGTTTTGAACTTAGTTTTAAATATTGGATTTTTAGGTTTATTTTTTTAAAGTTTATACGCATGCAAACAGAACAATTAATCAAAATGGCCAATCAAATTGGTGACTTTTACGAACCGTATCCAGATGAAAATCAAGTAAAACAGGATATTGCCGGGCATTT
>JAYWCF010000153.1:0-14348 GCA_043780715.1 Methylotenera sp.
GGTCGTGGCAAGTGCAATCCCCAAGATCGAACCGGGGCAGAACCCTGCAACGCGCACCTTTCAAGCTTTACGGATTTACGTCAATTCGGAGCTTGAGGAGTTATCGTTAATTTTACCAAAGTGCCTTAATTTGCTTACAGCAGGCGGTAGATTAGTCGTGATTAGTTTTCACTCACTGGAAGACCGAATTGTGAAGCAATTTATTCAGGGCGAACAAAACCGTGATGATTTGCCGGCGCGCTTTCCGGTTAAAGCAATCGATTTGCCTCAGCCTAGGTTAAAAGCGGTAGGTAAGGCTATCAAGCCAACGGCGCATGAAATCAAGCACAACCCCCGTAGCCGAAGTGCAGTGATGCGAGTGGCTGAAAGAACGGCGATTCTTTAGAAACAAACATGACACGCATCAATTTTATTTTATTTTTTGTATTAATTGCTGTGAGCATAGGGGTGATTACGTCGCAACATAAAGCACGCAAATTGTATTTTGAGCTGGAGCAACAACAAGATTTAACGCGCAAATATGATACTGAATATGGCCAATTGCAGTTAGAGCAAAGTACGTGGGCCATGCACTCGCGGGTGGAAGAATTGGCTACCAAAAAATTAAAAATGCAGGTGCCTGATGCAACGCGTATTCAGGTGATTGCAAAAGAAGAAGTCACGGTTGAATTAATTCGGTGATGATTAAAAAAATATATGGCTTATAACTCGCTACAACATCATATCGTAAAACTGCCAGCATGGCGGCGTAGGCTATTGTTGATTGGCATTCTGCTTGGGTTTGCTGGCTTGTTTGTGCGCGGTATTTATTTGCAAAGTTTGCACAAAGAATTTTTGCAACAAAAAGGTGATGCGCGTTATAGCCGCACCCTTACGTTGCAAGCGCACCGCGGCAAAATTACCGATAGAAACGGTGAATTGTTAGCTATCAGCAGCCCTGTGGAATCAGTTTGGGCCAGCCCGCCTGATGTGAAAATTAACAAATCGCAAAAACAAGCATTGGGTAAGTTGTTAGGCCTAAAAAATAATGATGTAGATAAAAAGTTCGCCAATTTACAGCGCGAATTTGTCTATTTGAAACGCCGCGTTTCGCCTAATTTAGCGGCACAAGTCATGAGTTTGAATATTCCTGGCGTGTTTTTACAGCGCGAATATAAGCGTTTTTACCCAGCAGGTGATGTAACGGCGCATGTGGTGGGCTTTACCGACATTAATGATGCAGGCCAAGAAGGCTTTGAGTTGGCGCAAAACACGCACTTGTCTGGCAAAGCAGGCAGCCGCAAGGTAATTAAAGACAGGCAAGGCCGCATTGTTGAAGATTTAGAAGATGTAAAAGTGCCGCAAGATGGCAAAGATTTAGTATTAAGTATTGATAGGCGTATTCAATATTTAGCGTTTAGAGAGTTATCAAAAGCGGTAGAGCTGCATAAAGCCAAGGCAGGCGCCGCTGTGGTGTTAGATGCCAAAACTGGCGAAGTACTGGCCATGGTGAATTTGCCTACTTATAACCCTAATAATCCAGTGAATATTGTGGGAAAAACGCGTAATCGCGCCATTACCGATGTGTTTGAGCCTGGTTCTACCTTAAAGCCAATGACGGTTTCAGCGGCGATGGAGTTTGGCGATTTTAAGCCAGATACAAAAATTCAAACCGCGCCCGGTTATTTGACTATTGGCACCGCCACCATTCATGACGCGCATCCGCATGGCGTGCTAACCGTGTCTGAGGTGATTCAAAAATCATCAAACGTGGGTTCTGCCAAAATGGCGTTAAGCCTAAAACGGGAAGAGATGTGGAGTACGTTTAACCAATTTGGCTTTGGTTCGCGCGCCAATATTGGCTTTCCGGGCGAAGCATCTGGTCATTTAAGACCTTATAAAACGTGGCGCCCTATTGAGCAGGCAACAATGTCTTATGGCCATGGTATTAGTTTGACCTTATTGCAATTGGCGCGCGCTTATACCGTTTTTGCCAATGAAGGTGAGCTTAAAACCATTTCGCTACTTAAAATAAGTGAGCCTAGCGTTGGTCATCAAGTGTTTTCGGCGCAAGTGGCGAATGATATGAAAGCCATGCTAGAGCTAGCCGTTTTGCCGGGCGGCACGGCATTAAGGGCGCAAGTGGCAGGTTATCGCGTTGGCGGCAAAACGGGCACCGCGCATAAATTGGGCAAAGCAGGTTACGAAAAAGACAAATATGTAGGTTCTTTTGTGGGTATGGCGCCTGCATCTAACCCGCGTTTAATTATGGCGGTAATGATTGATGAGCCTAGTAATGGCGAATATTACGGCGGCACGGTGGCAGCGCCTGTGTTTAGCGCGGTAATGGCAGATGCCTTGCGCATGCTGGCCGTGCCGCAAGATGCGCCTAATAATAATGTGGTGATTCCAACTAACGATGATGATGCCAAGGAAGTGATATGACCAACGCTAATCAAAGTTATCGCATTAAAACCCCCATCAAAAACATCACGGCCGATAGCCGCAAAGTGGCGCAGGGAAGTTTGTTTTTAGCCTACCAAGGTGAAAAGATTGATGGTCGTGCTTTTATTGCCGATGCGATTAAAAATGGCGCCAGTGCCGTACTTTGGGATTTAGACGATTTTAGTTGGCCTGCCGAATGGGCTGTTGAAAATATCGGCATTAAAAATTTGCGCTTGCAAGCCGGCAATATTGCCGCGCAATTCTACAAAAAGCCATCATCAAAATTATGGACTATTGGCGTAACTGGAACAAACGGTAAAACGTCTATCACCCAATGGTTAAGCCAATGCTTTAACTATTTAAATCGTAAAACAGCCGTTATTGGCACATTGGGCAACGGATTTTCTGAGCAATTATCTGAAACCAGCAACACCACGCCAGATGCCATTTTGTTGCAATGGATGTTGGCGGATTATCTAAAACAGGGCGCAGAAGTGGTGGCCTTAGAAGTGTCATCTCACGGTTTGCATCAAGGTCGCGTTAATGGCGTTGAGTTTGATATTGCGATTTTAAGCAATTTATCACGCGATCATTTGGATTATCACAGCACGTTAGAAGAATATGCGGCAGCTAAACGCCGTTTATTTGACAGTATTGGTTTGAAAACCTCAATTTTGAATTGTGACGATGATTTTGGCCTGCAAATTGAAGAAGATTTAAAACACGCAGGTGCGACAGTTGTGACTTACGGCATAGAGCATGGTGATGTGCGTGCTACCAAGCTGCATTTTGAAGATGCATACTTTAGTTTTGTGGCCGATACCCCTCAAGGTAAGGCAGAGGTGCGCGCTAATTTAATCGGCCGCTTTAATGTATACAACGTGTTGGCGGTTCTGGCTACTTTGTTGGCATCAAATGTGAGCTTAAAAGATGCTGTTGAGGCGATTTCGCATATTCAATCAGCCCCCGGCCGCATGCAGCAGTTGGGTGGCGATAAGTTGCCAATGGTGGTTGTAGATTATGCACACACGCCAGATGCGCTAGAAAAAGTGTTGAACACGCTTAAAGCACAGAAAAAACAAGGCGCAAAATTGATTTGCGTGTTTGGCTGCGGTGGCAATCGCGATGCGGGTAAGCGCGAATTAATGGGCAAAATTGCCAGTGATTTGGCCGATGCAGTAGTGGTGACTTCAGATAACCCGCGGCATGAAAATAAACGCAAAATCATTAACGAGATTTTGCAGGGCATGCAAGGCAATTACCTGATTGAACAAGATCGCGCAAAAGCGATTAAAGTGGGCATTTTTGCGGCTAAAAGTGGCGATATTGTGCTAATTGCAGGTAAAGGCCATGAGCAATATCAAGAAATTAAGGATAAGAAACACCACTTTAGCGACTTAGAACAAGCGCAAAAAGTGCTGAAAAAATATGAAGAGACGCTAACATGATGACGCTCTCGACCATTGCCAGTGCCGTTAACGGCCAATTATTAGGCGCTGATTGTGAAGTGCAAAGCGTTGGCACTGACAGCCGTGCGATTGTTAGCAATCAACTGTTTGTGGCGCTTAAAGGCGAAAACTTTGACGGCAATCAATTTGCCGAAACCGCCATTCAACAAGGCGCAGCAGCTGTTTTGGTATCAGATGCGCAAACAAAAGCAAGGCCAGCGATTGTGGTGGATGACACACGTTTAGCGCTTGGGCAATTGGCCAAGTTTTGGCGCAATCAATTTGATATTCCTGTCATTGCGATTACTGGTAGCAATGGCAAAACCACCACCAAAGAAATGTTAAGCGCTATTTTGCTTGCGGCCACAAAAGACGCCGCAAGTATTCATGCCACAGTTGGCAATTTGAATAACGATATCGGCATGCCGCTAACATTGCTGAAACTACGCAAACAACATGATTACGCCGTGATTGAAATGGGCATGAATCATTTGGGTGAAATTGATTATTTAAGCCGTATTGCTCAGCCGAATGTGGCGCTGATTATTAACGCAGGTACAGCGCATATTGGCGAATTAGGTTCACGCGAAAATATCGCCAAAGCAAAAGGTGAGATTTTTAATGGTTTAAGCGCCAATGGTATTGCGGTTATTAATGCCGATGATGCATTTTGTGCTTATTGGCAATCGTTAAATGTAGGTAAAAAAATTATCACATTTAGTTTGAATAAAGCGGCTGATGTAACGGCCAGCTATAAAGAAAAAGATGGTTTAAGCGAAGTGCAACTGACCACGCCAGCAGGCTCAGTGACGTTTAAATTGAATGTGCTAGGCACACACAATATTGCAAACGCACTAGCTGCTAGCGCGGCTGCAGTGGCTTTGGGTGTTAGCAATCAAGATATTGCCAATGGTTTGCAAAATATGCAGGCTGTGCTTAGCCGCTTACAGCGCATGGTTGGTTTGAACGACGCGCTTTTAATTGATGATACTTATAACGCTAATCCAGATTCGATGAAAGCGGCCATTGATGTGCTGGCGGCAATCGATGGCGTGAGCGTTTTTGTAATGGGCGATATGGGCGAGTTGGGCGCAGATGCTGCTGCAATGCATGCCGAAATTGGCGCTTATGCTAAACAAAAAGGCGTTGACCATTTATTGGCTTTTGGCGCATTAAGTGCAAACGCGGTAACGGCGTTTGATAAAAGTAAGCTGGGTCACGGTGGGGTTGGTAATGCTGAGCACTTTTTAGAGATTAACGATTTAATCAACAACGCAAAAAACTTAATGCAAAAAAATGTAACGGTTTTGGTTAAAGGCTCACGTTTTATGAAAATGGAACGGGTAGTAGCACCATTAACACAACAAAACCCAGAAAAAAGTTTAATGGAGGATGCTCAATGTTATTAGAACTTGCTCGGTATTTGGCGCACGATATTCGTGGTTTTAACGTATTTAACTACATTACTCTGCGCGCCGTGTTGGCGACTTTAACTGCGTTACTGATCTCATTTATGGTTGGCCCAACCATGATTCGCAAATTAACCCAATACAAAGTAGGCCAAGCGGTGCGCGATGATGGCCCACAAACGCATTTGGTAAAAGCGGGCACGCCAACAATGGGCGGCGCGCTAATCTTGGTGGCGATTGGTATTTCCACCATTTTATGGGGCGATTTGCACAATAAATATATTTGGGTGGTGTTGGTTACTACGCTTGGTTTTGGCGCCATTGGCTGGGTAGACGATTACCGAAAAGTGGTATACAAAAACCCAAAAGGCTTATCGGCCAAAGCCAAATATTTTTGGCAAAGCTTGATTGGTTTAGGCGTCGCGATATTTTTATATCAAACGTCTAACAGCACAGCCGAAACCACATTAATTGTGCCGTTTTTCAAAACATTGGTGTTGCCGTTGGGTGTGGTTGGCTTTATTTTGCTGACCTATTTAGTGATTGTGGGCAGCAGCAACGCGGTTAACCTGACAGACGGCCTAGATGGCTTAGCCATTTTGCCAACCGTAATGGTGGGTAGTGCACTGGCCATTTTTGCCTATGTTGCTGGCCATTTATATTTCTCAAAATATTTAGGCATTCCTTATGTGGCGGGTGCGGGTGAGCTAATGGTGTTCTGCGCGGCGCTGGCTGGTGCTGGTTTAGGATTTTTATGGTTTAACGCTTACCCAGCTGAAGTATTTATGGGTGATGTAGGCGCGCTGGCTTTAGGTGCGGCTTTAGGTGTAGTGGCGGTGATTGTGCGCCAAGAAATTGTGCTGTTTATTATGGGTGGCGTTTTTGTGATGGAAACATTTTCAGTGGCCTTGCAGGTGCTGTATTTCAAATACACCAAACATAAAACAGGCGTTGGTCAGCGTATCTTTTTAATGGCGCCGCTGCATCATCATTATGAACAAAAAGGCTGGAAAGAAACGCAAGTAGTGGTGCGCTTCTGGATTATTACCATGATGTTGGTGTTAATTGGTCTTGCTACATTGAAATTACGATAAGCCCAATTAAAGATTAGTTAAAAATATAAAAATGAAAATTGCATTAAAAGACAAAAAAGTATTGGTGCTAGGCCTTGGCGATACAGGCCTATCGGCCTTGCATTGGCTTGAGCGCCAAGGTGCTATTTTGTCTGTCGCCGATTCACGCGCTAATCCGCCAAGCGTGGACCATGTGATGAAGCGCATGCCGCAGGTGCAGATTTACACGGGTGCATTTAATGCTGAACACTTTAAGCATGTAGATTTAATTGTGATTAGCCCTGGTGTGGCGTTAGGTGAGCTTGCTGTGCAAGAGGCGATACAGGCGGGTGTGCAAGTGATTGGCGATGTGGAATTGTTTGCGCAATACCGTCCAAAACAATCAAAAGTGATTGCCATTACGGGCTCAAACGGCAAAACAACGGTGACTAGTTTAGTGGGTGAAATCTGGAAAGAAGCGGGTTTAAAAACCATTGTGGCCGGCAATATTGGCTTGCCAGTGTTAGAAGCACTGATGATGGAAGCGCCAGATGTGTACGTGTTGGAGCTTTCTAGTTTTCAGCTTGAAACAACGCATCACCTTAAATGTGATAGCGCAACGGTGCTTAATATTAGCGAAGATCATATGGATCGCTATGCCGATATTGCTGCTTATACGGCTGCCAAAGCGCGTATTTTGGCGCACGCAAAAGTGGCGGTGCTTAATCGCGACGATGCCGCCACGGTTGCCATGCCATCCAAACATAAAATTACCTTTGGTTTAAATGCTGCAACCGAAAAACACGATTTTGGTTTAATTGAATCGGAAGGCTTGCATTATCTAACCAGCGGACAACGCAAAATGATGAAAGCCAGCCAATTAAGCATAACAGGCTTGCATAATGTGGCCAACGCCCTTGCTGCTATGGCATTGTGCAACGCCATTGGCGTTGAAAAATCAGCCATCGTAAAAGCGCTAATTGATTTTAAAGGCCTGCCGCACCGCGTGCAATGGGTGGCAAGCATGGATGATGTAGATTACTACGATGATTCAAAAGGCACTAATGTGGGCGCTACCTGCGCCGCTATTGCTGGCATGACCAAAAATGGCAAGCCGCAAAAAGTGGTATTAATTGCAGGCGGCGATGGCAAAGGCCAAGATTTTTCACCATTATTGCCAGCGATTGAAGCGAATGCGCGCGCGGTAGTATTAATTGGTCGCGATGCCGGATTAATTGAAGCGGTTTTATTACCAAGTAATGTGCCAATGTACCATGCTGCCGATTTGCCAGAAGCGGTAAATATTGCCAAAAAAGTAGCGCAAACGGGCGATGCCGTATTGTTATCACCAGCTTGTGCCAGCTTTGATATGTTTAAAAATTACGTGCATCGCGCTGAAGTATTTGTTGAAGCGGTAAAACGTTTGCAAAGTCTTTCAGCACAAAAGGTGGCAGCGTGCTAGGACTTTCAATATGTTAGCGCCAGTGATGCATAGCCGTGAGCGCATGAACGCCGCCAGTTACGATCAAATGTTGCTATGGGTAACCTTGATTTTGCTAGGTTTAGGCTTGGTGATGGTGTATTCCGCCTCAATCGCGATTGCAGAAGCCGATAAAGCCGTTGGCCATCAAAGTACATATTACTTGATTCGCCAAAGCATTTTTATTGTGGTGGGTTTATGTGTGGGCGCGGTTTCATTTCAAGTGCCCGTTGCTGCGTGGCAAAAAATGGCGCCCTATCTGTTCTTATTAGGCCTATTTTTGCTGGTACTGGTGCTTATCCCAGGCGTTGGCCGCAATGTAAATGGTAGCCAGCGTTGGCTATCTTTGTTTGTGATTAATTTGCAGCCATCCGAATTAGTAAAGTTATTTGCCGCCATGTATGTGGCCGATTACGCTGTGCGTAAAGCGCCGCAAATGGATAGCATTGTGCGCGGCTTTTTGCCAATGGCGGCGGTAATGGTGTTGGTTGGCTTTTTACTATTGCGTGAGCCTGATTTTGGCGCATTTGCAGTAATTGCCGCTGTTTCAATTTCTATTCTTTGGCTGGGCGGCATTAACGTCAAAATCTTTATTGCATTGCTTGCCTTGCTGCCTGTGGCCATTTATGTGCTTATCGTTAGCTCGCCTTACCGCATGCAGCGCGTGATTGGCTTTATGGATCCATGGGCTGATCCATATGGCAAAGGCTACCAGCTATCGCATGCGCTAATTGCTTTTGGCCGTGGCGAATGGTTTGGCGTGGGTTTAGGCGCCAGTGTAGAGAAATTATTGTACCTACCAGAAGCACATACCGACTTTTTATTGGCGGTAATTGCCGAAGAATTAGGTTTTGTTGGCGTGCTAACCGTGTTGGGATTATTTAGCTGGATTGTGATTCGCGCCTTTGGTATCGGCAAAGAAGCCGTAGCGAATGAGCGCTATTTTGCGGCTTTATTGGCGCAAGGTTTGGGCGTTTGGATTGGCGCGCAGGCCATTATTAACATTGGCGTCAATATGGGCGTGCTACCGACTAAAGGCTTAACGCTGCCATTATTATCGTTTGGCGGCAGCGGTATTTTGGCTAATTGTATTGCCATGGCGGTATTGCTGCGTATCGACTATGAAAATCGTCGTTTACAGAAGGGCCTGCCAACATGATGCTTAACAGCCCTGTAACCCAGTTTGGCAACTTCACTATCCTAATTATGGCAGGCGGCACTGGCGGCCATGTTTACCCTGCGATGGCGGTGGCCGATTATTTAAAAGAACATGGCTGGAATGTGGTGTGGTTATGCACCGCAGGCGGCATGGAAAACCGATTAATAGAAGGCAAAAATTATAAAACAGCCACCATTACCATGCGCGGCGTGCGTGGCAAAGGCTTGCTGGGTTGGTTGTTATTGCCGTATAAATTGGCGATTGCCTTTAAACAAAGTTTTGCGGCTATCCGTCAGCATCAACCAAATGTGGTGCTGGGCATGGGCGGCTTTGCGGCTTTTCCGGGCGGCATAATGGCTAAACTGCTTGGCAAACCATTGGTGATTCATGAGCAAAACTCAGTTGCAGGCTTAACAAATAAAACTTTAAGTGTCATTGCCGATAAAACATTGTCTGCTTTTCCTTCTGCTTTTGACGATAAAGCGATATTAGTCGGCAACCCTGTTAGGCAAGATATCACCCAGCTACTATCACCAGAGCAACGGTACAGCCAGCGTACAGGCAAGCTAAATTTATTGGTGGTTGGCGGTAGTTTGGGCGCGGCCGCATTAAATGATGTATTACCAAAAGCCTTGGCCAATCTACCAACAGGCCAGTTTGCGGTTGTGCATCAAGCGGGCGAAAAGCATATCGCTGCCCTGCAAGCCAATTATCAAAACGCCAATGTGCAGGCCGATGCAAAAGCCTTTATCAATAATATGGCCGAAATGTACGCTTGGGCCGATATCGTGATTTGTCGCGCAGGTGCGCTCACCGTGGCGGAATTAGCCTGTGTAGGTGTTGCTAGTATTTTGGTGCCGTTCCCGCATGCGGTGGATGATCACCAAACCTATAACGCGCAATATTTGAGCGATGCGGGTGCAGCAAAATTGATTCAGCAAACCGAATTTAATGTGCAAAAAGCCAGTGAAATGTTGAGTGGCTTAACGCGTGAAATTTGCCTTGAAATGGCGATTAAAGCCAAGCAATTGGCTAAGCCAGAGGCAACTGCAACAGTTGCAAAAATTTGTATGGAGTTGGCGCTATGAAAAGGCCTACGGATAACGTGATGAGCGAAATTAAGACAAGGCAAAAATTGGCGAAAAACCGGAATGTATGGGTTATACATGAGGATTTTGAGCCAGTTTTGCATAAATTTATATTGCCAGTATTAATGAGTGCAGTAGTGATGCGGAGGTCTTTTTGAAACATAAAGTTAAAAATATCCACTTTATCGGCATAGGTGGCGCCGGCATGAGCGGCATTGCGGAAGTGTTGATTAATCTGGATTTTCAAGTATCAGGTTCTGATTTAGCCAGCAACGCTACCACCAAGCGCTTGGCCAGTTTTGGTGCAACGGTGTATCAAGGTCACGCTACAGAAAACCTAAAAAATGCAGATGTAGTGGTGGTTTCAAGTGCAGTAAATGAAGCGAATCCTGAAGTGATTGCAGCACGCGCCAAAAATATCCCGGTAGTGCCACGCGCCTTAATGTTGGCGGAATTAATGCGCTTTAGGCAAGGTATTGCCGTTGCAGGTACGCATGGCAAAACCACAACTACCAGCTTAATCGCCAGTATTTTAAATGAAGCAGGCATGGACCCAACATTTGTAATTGGCGGCAAGCTAGAAGCCGCCAGCGCGAATGCGCGCTTGGGTACAGGTGAATATATTGTGGCAGAAGCGGATGAATCGGATGCTTCATTCTTGCATTTAACGCCTGTGATGGCGGTGGTTACCAATATTGACCAAGACCACATGGATACGTATGAGCATAGCTTTGAAAAGCTAAAAAGCGCATTTGTGGAATTTTTGCAGCAATTGCCGTTTTGGGGTATGGCGGTGGTGTGCATTGATGATGCCAATATCCGCGAAATTTTGCCGCGCATCACCAAGCCAATTATGACGTATGGCATGAGTGAAGATGCGCGTGTTAGAGCCAAAAACGTGCGCGCCGATAACGGCCAAATGCATTTTACGGTTGAGCGTATTAATGGCGTGACCACCACGTTTGATGTAACGCTTAATTTGCCGGGTAACCATTATGTATTAAATGCCTTGGCGGCAATTGCCATTGCCAGCGAATTAAACGTGAGTGACGCGGCCATTATTAAAGCGCTTGCTGAATTTAAAGGCGTGGGCAGACGTTTTGAGCGTTATGGCGAAGTGGCTGTAACGCAAACAGACCTTAAACAAGGCGGCACATTTACGCTAATCGATGACTACGGCCATCACCCAGTAGAGATGCAAGCGGTCATTGCGGCGGCGCGCGGCGCTTTCCCTGATAGACGTTTAGTGATGGCGTTTCAGCCGCATCGTTACACAAGAACAAGAGACTGTTTTGAGGATTTTGTACGCGTACTTTCCACCGCCGATGCGGTATTGCTGACAGAAGTATATTCAGCCGGCGAAGCGCCGATTGTAGCCGCCGATACGCGCAGCTTAATTCGCGCAATCCGCCTAGCTGGTAAGGTAGAGCCGCAATTTGTGGAATCTACCGATGAATTACCCGCCGCTATTTTAAATGCCGCGCAAGCGGGCGATGTGGTGATTGTGATGGGCGCGGGCTCTATTGGGCAAGTGGCGGCCAAAACCAAAGAACAAGCCAATTTACAATTTATAGACTTGGTTAGCTAATGACACAGGCCAGCACACAAGCTAAATCGCAACTGCTGAAAAACGAGCCATTGGAACGTTATACCAGCTGGCGCGTGGGTGGCCGTGCAGACCGTGTGTTTATTACCGAAAGCCTAAGCGAGTTGCAAGCATTTTTGCAAACACTAGACCATGCCGAACCGATTACTTTTATGGGTTTAGGCAGTAATTTATTGGTGCGTGATGGCGGCGTGCGCGGCACGGTCGTTGTTATGCATCAAGCCTTAAATGATTTGCGCTTAGATGGCCAATATATCTATGCCGAAGCAGGTGTGACCTGTGGAAAATTGGCGCGATTTAGTGCCAATAACGCAAAAGAAGGCGCTGAATTTATGGCAGGAATTCCTGGCACAGTTGGCGGCGCACTGGCCATGAATGCGGGCTGCTACGGCAGTGAAACATGGAATATTGTGCATCAAGTATTAACCATTGATAGAAACGGCATGACGCATGTGCGCAATGTAGCCGAATTTATTGCCAGCTATCGCCATGTGGAAATGCCAGTACCAAATGAGTGGTTTTTAGGCGCATGGTTTACTTTAGAAGTGGGTGATGTAAATGAATCGCTTAAAAAAATTAAAAATTTATTGGCAACGCGTTTGGCTAGCCAGCCACTTAATTTGCCTAGTGCAGGCTCTACTTTTAGAAATCCGCATGGTGATTTTGCGGCAAGGTTAATTGAGGCTAGCGGCTTAAAAGGCTATCAAATTGGCGGCGCCCAAGTTTCACCCAAGCATGCCAATTTTATTGTCAATGTGGGTAATTGTACGGCCTTGGATATTGAATTATTAATTAGGCATATGAAGGACACCGTGTTAGAAAAACAGGGTGTGGTATTACAACAAGAAGTAAGAGTAATTGGCGAATATGAATAAAAAACTGAATTTTGAACGCATTGCGGCGTTGCGTGGTACTCGAAATCCTCATGTACTTTTTGTACATTCCGGTTTCTGCGTGCCGTGCGCCTTGCACTGCATTTCAATATTCAATTTTTTCAAGGGTATTAAATGAATAAATTTGGAAAAGTAGCCGTTCTATTTGGCGGCAAATCTGGTGAGCGTGAAGTGTCGATTAAAAGCGGCTCTGCGGTGCTGGCGGCGTTAAAACGCCAAGGTGTAGATGCAGTCGCGTTTGATCCTGCAACTGAAGCCTTAAGCGAGTTAAGTAAATTTGACCGCGCTTTTATTTCGTTGCATGGCCGTTTTGGTGAAGATGGCACCATTCAGGGTGCGTTGGAATTAATGGAAATCCCATTTACGGGCAGCGGCGTAATGGCATCTAGCTTGGGCATGGATAAATGGCGCACCAAATTGATGTGGCGCGCTGTTGGTGTTGCCACGCCAGATTTTGAAGTAGTGACTGAAGCTAGCGATTTTTCGGCAATTGAGCGAAAACTGGGTTTGCCATTATTTGTAAAACCCGCCAATGAAGGCTCTAGTATTGGCATTAGCAAAGTAAAAATGGCTGGCGGATTAAAAGCGGCTTATGAATTGGCGGCTAAGGCTGACCCGCTGGTGATTGCTGAGCAATTTGTGGGTGGCGGTGAATATACCGTGGGTATTTTAGGCGATGAAGCTTTACCTATTATTAGAATCGTGCCCAAGAATGAGTTTTATGATTTTGAAGCCAAATACTTGCGCGATGACACGGAATATCGCTGCCCATGTGGATTAAGTGCCGAAAAAGAAGCGCTCATTCAGCAAGAGGCGTTGCAAGCTTTCCGCGCCATTGGCTGCAGCGGTTGGGGCCGAGTGGATTTTTTAATGGATGAAGCAGGTGGCCATTACTTTTTAGAAGTAAATACCAGCCCAGGCATGACAGACCATAGCTTGGTGCCAATGGCCGCAAAAGCGGCGGGTATTTCGTTTGACGAACTGGTAGTGAAAATATTAGCCATGACACTGGATCACAAAAATGTGGGATAAACCCCGCCTACTCAATTGGTTCGCCAATTTGCTGTACGCCATTTCGGTGGTGTTGATGCTGTACGCCTTGGTGTTTGTGGTGGTGCACCTGCCTATTTTTCCGCTACGCGAAGTAAAAATTGACGGCCAATTAGCGCATGTCAATCGTGAGCAAATTAAGCTAATTGTGGCTAAACATTTAAAAGGTAACTTTTTTACTTTGGATTTAGTAAAAGCGCGCGATGCGTTTCAAAAACTGCCTTGGGCGCGCGAAGTGAGTGTGCGCCGTCGCTGGCCAGATAAGCTAGAAGTGGCGATTGAAGAACATCAAGCGCTTGCACGCTGGGGCAATATCGCGCTGGTAAATACGCACGGCGAGTTGTTTCAAGCCGCTATAGATGCCGAATTGCCAGTGTTTTACGGCCCAGGTGATGGCGTGATGGAAGTGACCAAAAGTTATGGCAATTACAGCAAGATTTTAAATCAAGCCGATATCAAAATTGCGCAAGTAACGCTATCGCCACGCCGCTCTTGGGAGATTAAAACCGATAAAGGTTTATTGATTGCCTTGGGCCGCGTAGATATGGATGCGCGTTTGAACAAATTTGCTGGCGCCTATCAATCCACGCTTAGTCAGCTCAATGTACAAGTGGCTTATGCCGATTTGCGTTACCCAAATGGCTTTGCTGTGCGCAAGCCTGCTGGCTTAAATGCGATATCTGCAAAACAAATACCAGCTAAAGAATTGCCAATTAAAGCAGCGCCGATTAAAGCAAAG
>JAYWCF010000154.1:0-14346 GCA_043780715.1 Methylotenera sp.
ACTAAGGTCATCAAATTGTGGTGCAAAACGACTCCAGTAACCAGCATGAACAATATCGGATTTTAATAATTGAATGGCAAAGCGCCCGTTTTCAATTTGACTGTTAGCCTTAGCCATTTCTTGATTAGTACGATTAACTCCAAGAAACAACGAGCCTAAAGCGGCTGTAATAATCAAGCCAATGGTAATTGCCACCATTAACTCTATTAAACTAATGCCAGCTTGATACCTTGTTTTTTGAGCGCAGACTTTTAATTTGTCATTATTAATGTTCATGTTTAAGCCAATTATGAAAGCGTTGCGATTTGCACAATTGTGGTGACAACTCGGCGACAAAGGTCGCCCACACAAGCGGCACCCGTTGTTGTACTGTTGTAGCTGTTTTGACCGCAAGAAACGCTTGTAGGCGGTGCAGAAATAGGCACTAATCCTTGCCATGCAACAGTTATCATATATTGACCGCTTGGTAAGCTTTCTACACAGCCACGGCCGCCAATCATGGCTCCCACGCTACTAGTTCCTACAGTTTCAGCAGAACCTTGTAATGCCATGCACCATTCGTTTTTATCTCTATCTTTTTGCGTGGTTACAGCAGTGGGACAGGTCATATTTGCACCAAGTGGGCTAGCGGTAACATAGTTTGCTGCATCACTGCGATTTGTTGAAATTCTACTAGCCATGTCATTCAGCAAAATAAGCGCTTGTGCGCGCTGATAGGATTCCATTTCAGAAACTTGTAAGCGGGATTGAAGTCCCGCTAAACCTAACAAACCAACAGCAAGTATAGCAATGGTAACAAGCACCTCAAGTAATGTGGTGCCGCGCTGATTTTTTTTAAATGGATTAAATCGCATGATTACCACTTACTCGCCGGCGTTTTAGCCCCATTACTATCAAGCGTTAAAGCACCATCGATTGTTTGAGTGCCTGTGGGTGTAAAAGTGATTGTAAAGGTTGGTGCATGCATTGGCGCAATCAAACCGTTATCAACAGTGATGTCAAACGTATATTTTGAGCTGACTTCTGTAGGCAAAGAAAAACCGCTAGCAATTAAAGTAGCTTTTGTTGCATACACTCTATCTGCTAGCAAAAATTGTTGCTCCCTATTGGCTATATCCATCATTTGCGATTGCGCTGCAACACGATTGCTACGTCTTGTGTATTCTGTGTAACTAGGAAACGCAATGGCAGCCAATATCCCAATAATGGCGACCACAATCATCAGCTCTATTAAAGTAAAACCTTTTTGCATTTTTTTTAATCTATTCATTTTGTACCCTTTTTCTGCATGATCTAATCATGCCAAACTTAATTCAACGAGGCCAGCAGTATCCGATAATCGGCCAAATGTAAGCAACAAACGGCAAATCGCGTTTAAAATATGATGATTTTGAAAATATTGCCGCAAATGCCAGGCAAGCACATTAATGTTAAAATAAGGTTTTTAGAGTTTCGGAACTATCATGTTCAAATTAAAATCGTCTTTTTTGGTGTCAGTTTTAATAAGCATACTTTGTAGCGCGCTAATTTCTTGTGGCAAAAAAGGCCCTTTATATATTCCGGAACAGCGTTATCCGATTGAAGCCACCAAACCTGTCATTAATACCGATAAAAATGGGCCTAACAAAGCTGCGCCTACTTTACCTACCCAAACACAACCAACTATTAAAGAATAAAAAACGTGAACGATTTTGATTTTAAAAATGGCGTATTGCACGCCGAAAATATTACCTTAAACCAAATTGCTAAAGAGTTTAGTACGCCTTGTTATGTGTATTCTAAAGCGGCTTTAACGCAGGCATTTAGCGATTTTAGTGCGGGTTTAATTGGCACTAATCATCTGGTTTGTTTTGCGGTAAAAGCCAACCCTAATATCGCTATTTTGAATTTGTTTGCAAAATTAGGCGCGGGTTTTGATATTGTTTCTGGCGGCGAATTGGCGCGCGTTTTAGCGGCTGGTGGTGATCCGCAAAAGATTGTGTTTTCTGGTGTTGGTAAAAGTGCTGATGAAATGCGCGCCGCATTAAATGCCGGCATTTTTTGCTTTAATGTGGAGTCTGCCAGCGAGTTAAATCGGCTAAATCAAGTGGCTGGCGAGATGGGTAAAATTGCGCCAGTTTCTTTGCGCGTTAATCCAAACGTAGATGCGAAAACCCATCCTTATATTTCGACAGGCCTTAAAAACAATAAATTTGGCGTGGCGTTTGAAGATGCGATTGCGGTTTATGAGCAAGCGGCCACCATGCCAAATATTGCCGTGCATGGCGTGGATTGCCATATTGGCTCACAAATTACTGAATTAGCACCTTTTATTGAGGCGTTGGATTTGATTTTGGGCTTGGTTGATGCGCTTGCCACCAAAAATATTCCAATTTCGCATATTGATGTGGGCGGCGGTATTGGCATTACTTATTCGGACGAAACGCCGCCAGAATTCAAAACATACGCAAAAGCAATTTTGGCTAAACTGGCGCATAAAAATGTGAAAGTGCTATTTGAGCCAGGCCGCGCTTTGGTTGGTAACGCAGGCGTATTACTCACAAAAGTAGAGTATTTAAAACACACTGAGAGCAAAAACTTTGCCATCGTAGATGCCGCCATGAACGATTTAATGCGCCCTGCTTTGTATGATGCGTATCATGATATTGTGGCGGTGAATCCGCGTTATGGCGAAGCTAATGTCTACGAAATTGTGGGTCCGGTGTGTGAAAGCGGTGACTTTTTAGGCCACGACCGCGCACTTAATTTAGCGGAAGGCGATTTATTAGCCATAAAATCCGCAGGTGCTTACGGCATGAGCATGGCCAGCAACTACAACACGCGCGGCCGCGCGGCTGAGGTAATGGTAGATGGCGACAAAACGTATTTGATTCGCCACCGCGAAAAAGTGGCCGATTTATTTGCGCTGGAACAGATTATTCCTTAATTAAATAGTCAAAATTTCAGCCTTGTATTCACTCTTGCAGAGTTTCAATTTCGAGCGTAAATTAGTGGTTTAGGAGCTTGCTCTTAAAATCTATATAAAACTTATAATTTGTTCGCTTTACATTGGGAGAAGATATGAAAAGTTTATTCGCGCTATTTTTAGTCAGTGTTGCTTTTAACGCCTTGCCAGTTTTTGCAGATGAAACCTTACCTGAGATTGCTCCAGTTGAAGAACCCACAATACCATCATTAGACGCACCAGCCGTAGAATAAGCAATTGATTTTTAACAAAAAAGCGAAGTTTAAACTTCGCTTTTTTTACGTCCATTTTTTAATCTATCGTTTTCAACTAATCAAAAATAACCGTTTTATTTGCATACAGCAAAATGCGATTTTCAATATGCCAGCGCACCGCTTTACTTAATACGATTCGCTCTAAATCGCGGCCTTTTTGAATCAAATCTTCCACTTGGTCGCGGTGCGAAATACGGTCAATATCTTGCTCAATAATCGGACCTTCATCCAGCACTTCTGTCACATAATGGCCTGTGGCGCCGATGAGTTTTACGCCGCGTTCAAACGCGCGATGATATGGCCGCGCGCCAATAAACGCTGGCAAAAAGGAATGATGGATATTAATGATTTTTTGCGGATACCGCGCTACGAAATCGGGCGACAGAATCTGCATATAGCGCGCCAATATGATTAAATCGATATTGTAATCGGCAAATAATTTAAACTGCGCTGCTTCAACATCCGCCTTGTTAGCCTTTGTTGTGGCGCTGTCTTTAGTCATTGGCAGATAGTGAAAATCGATGCCGTAAAATTTAACTAAAGCCTCAGTATCGCGATGATTGCTTATTACCAATGGGATTTCGCAAGCTAACTCACCACTTTTATGGCGATGCAATAAATCGGCCAAGCAGTGATCGTATTGCGACACCAGAATGGCCACGCGCGTTTTGTGCACTGACATTTTAAGCTGCCATTGCATGCTAAATTTAGCCGCGATTGGCGCAAAAGCGGCGCTAAAATCCGCCTCACTTAAATTAAAATTCGCCACATCCCACTCAACGCGCATTAAAAATAGATTATTTTCTGCATCTTGGTGTTGGTCTGCGTGTAAAATATTAGCATTATGCTGATATAAAAAATCGGCAATTGCCGCCACAATGCCTTTGGTATCTGGGCAAGTTATGAGTAAAGTTGCTGTGTTTTTCATAAAATTTTACAAGCGTTTCAAATAAAAACTGGTGTCATTATACCCAATTAACAAGGTGTTAACGATTTGAATAGTAGCCAACAAACTGAAACGCAAGCTGAAATAGTGCTTGCTAACCCGCGCGGATTTTGTGCAGGAGTAGACCGCGCCATTATTATTGTTGAGCAGGCCTTAGAAAAATTTGGCGCGCCAATTTATGTGCGTAACGAGGTGGTACACAATAAATTTGTGGTGGATGGCTTGCGTGCCAAAGGCGCTATTTTTGTAAATGAGCTAGACAAAATTCCAGCCGGTAGCACGGTGATTTTTAGCGCGCATGGCGTATCAAAGGCGGTAAGAAAAGAAGCTGAAGCGCTAGGCTTAACGGCGTTTGACGCCACTTGTCCATTAGTTACGAAAGTGCATATTGAAGTGGGAAAGTTGCGCCAAGCGGGGTTGGAAATTGTGATGATTGGGCATAAGGGTCACCCAGAAGTTGAGGGTACTATGGGTCAAGTTGAAAGGGGTCAAGTTGAAAAGAATCAGCCTGACGATGACCACCCTGAAGATGATGCCGCTAGCTTGGGTATGTATTTAGTGGAAACGCCTGAAGATGTGCTGAAATTAGCCGTTAAAAACCCTGAAAAGCTGGCTTATGTAACTCAAACTACGCTTTCTATGGATGATGCGGCGTTAGTGGTTGATGCGCTCAAGGCCAAGTTTCCGCACATTAAAGCGCCAAAAAGTGACGATATTTGCTATGCCACGCAAAACCGTCAAGATGCGGTAAAAATAATGGCCAAAGATTGCGATTTGGTCATTGTGGTTGGCTCGCCCAATAGCTCAAATTCCAACAGATTACGCGAAGTCGCGCAAAATCAAGGTGTTGAAGCCTATATGGTGGATAACGCCAGCTATTTAAAAGCCGAATGGCTAATCGGCAAAAAGAAAATCGGCGTATCAGCCGGCGCATCGGCGCCTGAGGTTTTAGTGAAAGAAGTCATCGCCAAACTAGAAAGCTTAGGCGCTGCCAATGTAACGGAACTGCACGGCGTGATTGAAAGTGTGGTGTTTCAATTGCCTAAAAATCTGGTAAATGCGACTGCAAGCGCAACTTTGCCAGCTAAAAAATAGTCTAGCTAACACTTAATTTCATAAGAAGCCAGCGTGTTTAAAACCCCAATTTCAGCGCTAGTGCTGATTCACACCAGCGATTTACAAGTATTAATTATGGAACGCGCCGACAAAGCAGGTTATTGGCAATCTGTTACGGGTAGCCTTGAAGCAGGCGAAACACCTAAACAAGCCGCCCTGCGCGAAGTGTTAGAAGAAACGGGCTTAGACGCTAATCAATATGATTTGCAAGATTGGCAAGCCAGCAATATTTACGAAATTTACCCGCACTGGCGGCACCGTTACGCGCCTGGCGTGGTAGAAAATGTTGAGCATTTATTTGGTTTGGCGTTACTACAAGCTTTGCCCATTACGTTAGCGCCAGATGAACATACGCGCTACGAATGGGTGGATTGGCGCGAGGCGGCGAATCGCGTTTTCTCTTGGACTAATATTGATGCGCTTAAACGGCTAGGTGAACGGCACAATTTAATTTTATAATAAGTACGATGATTCTGCATGTTCGCTTTATCAACTATAAAGTTATAAAATAAGTGACTTTAGTATTTTTAGCTTAAACCCTATGCAAACTTCCACCATTAAATTCGAAAAATATCAGGCTGTCGACGATGCCGATTGTCAGCGCCGAATTATTGCGGCGCGCAACAAGTTAGGCAAACGCTTGGTGATTTTAGGTCATCATTATCAAAATGAGGCCGTGTATCGTCATGCGGATTTCACTGGTGATTCACTCAAGTTATCGCGTTACTGTTCCGATTTAGATGCCGAATTTATCGTATTCTTGGGCGTGCATTTTATGGCGGAAGTAGCCGATATTTTAAGCCGCCCGGAACAAATTGTGGTGTTACCCGATTTAGCCGCAGGCTGCAGCATGGCGGATATGGCGAACTTGGCCAAAGTAGAGCGCAGCTATCGCGAATTAAGCAAAGTGCTGGATTTTGACGAGTCGATTACGCCTGTCACTTATATTAATTCGGCTGCCGATTTAAAAGCGTTTTGCGGTGAGCATGGCGGCATTGTTTGCACCAGCACCAACGCGCCGAAAATATTGGAATGGAGTTTTAAACAACGCGAAAAAGTATTGTTTTTCCCTGACCAAAATCTAGGTCGCTGGTCTGGCCACAAAATGGGTATTCCTTTAGAGCAGATGCCGATTTGGGATCCTGACCAACCCATGGGCGGCTTAACCGTTGAAGAAATCAAGAATGCCAAGATTTTGTTGTGGAAAGGCCATTGCGCCGTGCATCAGATGTTTAGGCTGCAAAATATAACCAAATTCCGTGCCGAGCACCCTGATGGCATTGTGATTTCGCACCCTGAAGCGCCGTTTGAAGTGTGTTTAAACTCTGACTTTGTGGGATCTACCGAATATATTTTAAAAACCGTGAGTGATGCGGCGCCCAATACTAAATGGTTAGTAGGTACTGAGCTTAATTTGGTGAATCGCTTGGCTGACCAAATGAAGCCGCAAGGCAAACTGGTGCAATTTATGAGCCATGTGGTGTGCGAATGTAGCACCATGGCGCGCATTGACCCGCAACACTTGGCTTGGACGCTGGAAAACTTGGCCGAAGGCAATATTGTGAATCAGATTAAAGTGCCTGAGCATGATGCAAAATTGGCTAAATTGACGCTAGATAGAATGCTAGCAGCCTCTTAAATAACCAATTTATTATTTGTCATTCCCGCGTAGGCGGGAATCTAGGTAGGCAACAACTTTAGCTCGGTAGCAATTATCAACAAAATGAATCGCATAAAATTGTAACTTAACTGGATTCCCGCCTGCGCGGGAATGACGGAATTTGAAAGATTAAATATGAGTTGTGACTTGTGCAAACCAATCCCGCACCAAATTTTATGGCAAGACGACTTTTGCCGTGTAGTGCTACTAAATGACGCGGATTATCCAGCTTATTGCCGTGTTGAATTGCTTGAGCATATTAAAGAAATGACGGATTTAGCACCACAGCAACGCGCGCGGATGATGAAAACCGTTTTTTCGGTTGAGCTGGCATTAAGAGAAGTGACGCAAGCCGATAAAATCAATCTGGCCAGCCTTGGCAATAAAACGCCGCATGTGCATTGGCATGTGATTCCGCGTTTTGCTAAAGACAAACACTTTCCTAATTCGCATTGGGGTCAAGCCATGCGCGATGGTCAGCCTTTTAATTTGGACGCCGCAGCACAAACAAGCTTAAAACAAAAAATAAAAGCGCATATTGAATGCGCTTTTTTCGCTGAATAACCCTTATCTTGCTTTAATCTACCACCAGCCTAGTCACCACTTTGCCATTAATTAAATGGCTTTCAATAATCTCATCAATATCGTCATTATCCACAAACGTATACCAAATGGCTTGCGGGTACACCACTAACAGCGGGCCTAATTCACAACGGTCTAAACAGCCAGAACGGTTAATGCGCGTTTTGCCTTCACCATTTAAGCCCAGTTTTTTTACGCGCGATTTCATGTAATCAAAGGCGGCTTCTGCGCCTTTATCTTGGCAGCAAGATTCGCCATCTGGGCGCTGGTTCAGGCAAAAAAAGACGTGATTTTTAAAGTGATTTTCCATGTTTTTTCTACTTATTTTGCTTCCAAATTGTAATAGTCGAGAATGTGAGTCGAAAGCAGTTGGCTAACTAAGGCAAGCAAAAATAACGCCTCATTAAAGAAAAGATAATAACTATTGCGTTGCCAGCGCATCTTCTTGGGTAAATGTCCACGTTCGGGTGATATCCAATATATCGGTATTTTTCTGCATTTCTGCTGAAAATTTGGCGTAAGGTGCGGCCAAATTAAGAATATTTTTGGCGGCTTCATCCAAAATTTTAGAGCCAGAGCTTTTATCAATGACAATTTTTTCAATACTGCCATCGGCCTTAATCGAAACGGTCATGCGCAATTGACCATACAGTTTTTGATTGCGTGCCGCTTCAGGGTAATTCATATTCCCAATTCGCTCTACTTTTTGCCGCCAAGCCTCTAAATACATCGCGTCACTTGCCTCTTTGGTGCGAGAGCCTAAAAATCTTCTTTTGGGTCGCTTTTGCATTTCATCTTGCTGCTTGGCAATTTGCGCTTCTAAGCGATCAATTTCAATGCTGGCTGCAATTAAATCCGCCCGATTTAACGTTTTAGCCAAGGCTTTTTGGTCACCTTTTTCAGGTTCGGCAGAAGCCGCATCTTGGGTGGGGTTTGAATCCACTTTTTTAACGGCATTAATTTGTGTTAGTAACTCTTGCGCTTGCTTTTCAAGCGCATCAACACGCTTTTGTTCACGCACTTCTTGCGCTTGCAATTTAGCTGCTTTGGCGGCGCTGCTGGCTTCTGCGCTTGGCCTTAGCTTTACTTCTGTGGTTTTTTGCTTAGGCGCTGGCAGTATGGATTTCATTTGCCGATTGGCATCCGTATTGCCGCCGCGGTCTAGGTTTGCTTGCGCTAATAATTCGGCTTTATCGGGTGCCGTTTTGGTTTTGGCATTTACCAGCACCACATTTAAGGAAGGTAGTTTGTTGGCCAGTTTTTTAAGTTCTGGCTCAAAATGCATGGTTAAAATAACCGCATGCACAAAAACAGAGATACCTATAGCGATGCTAAATGCGCTGATGGTTTTCGTCGCTTTGACCACAGCTGCTTGAGCTTCTATTTCAGTTTGTTTAAGCACAGCACTCAAACTTTATTTTTCCTTTAAATCCGCACTTAGCGCATCTAATATTTTTTGATGCACGCCACCAAAGCCGCCGTTACTCATCACCAATATATGGTCATTGGGTTTGGCAACACTGGCAATGGCTTGAACTAGCATGTTCAAATCATCAAACGTTTTGGCTTTATTTGCAATTGGTTTTAACGCTTCTGCGGCATCCCAGCCCAAATTAGCACCATAACAAAACACCAAATCGGCGTCTTTTAGACTAGCAGGCAGCGCATCTTTCATCACGCCCAGCTTCATGGTATTACTTCTGGGTTCAAGCACAGCCAGTATTCTTGCCGCACCCACCTTAGCGCGTAAGCCCGCCACTGTCGTTTCAATGGCCGTTGGGTGATGCGCAAAGTCATCATAAACGGTGATATTGTTGACCACGCCCTTGGTTTCCATGCGGCGTTTAACGTTTTTAAATTCGGTTAATGCTGCAATACTCACTTCTGTAGTCACGCCCACATGGCGCGCCGCCGCAATACTGGCCAAGGCATTCATGCGGTTATGTTCACCCTGCAAATCCCAATTAACGCGACCTTGTGGCTTGCCTTGATAAAGTACATCAAAACCGCCATCCGCGTTTGCATTACTGGCTTGCCAATCGGCATCGGTGCCAAACTTTTCCACCGGCGTCCAGCAGCCTTTTTCAATCACGCGGCTCAAGCTAGATTCTTTACCATTAGCCACTACCAAACCCTGCTGCGGGACGGTGCGCACTAAATGGTGGAATTGTTTTTCAATAGCGGCTAAATCATCAAAAATATCGGCATGGTCAAACTCTAGATTATTCAATACCGCCGTGCGCGGGCGGTAATGCACAAATTTTGAGCGTTTATCAAAAAACGCCGTGTCGTATTCGTCTGCCTCAATCACAAAAAATGGCGACCCTTCGACAAGCTCAGGGCGAACGGTATTTTTTTGATTCGAATCAGCCTTCATATTCCGTTCGTGGTGACCCTGTCGAACCATAAGCGGTGGCACTTGTGGCAAACGCGCCGAAACGCCAAAGTTTTCAGGCACACCACCAATTAAAAAGCCTGGTGCTAAACCAGCATATTCCAATATCCAAGCCAACATTGAGCTGGTAGTGGTTTTGCCATGCGTACCCGCCACAGCCAACACCCACTTACCTTGCAGCACATTTTCTGCCAGCCACTGCGGACCAGAAATATAAGGCAAACCAAGATTCAAAATGGCTTCCATTAAAGGATTACCGCGCGAAACCACATTGCCGATTACATAGATATCCGGATTCAGCTTGGTTTGCTCAGGTGAAAAACCTTCAATCAACTCAATGCCTTGCGCTTCTAATTGCGTACTCATTGGCGGGTAAACGTTGACATCGCAACCTGTAACGCGATGCCCCGCCTGCTTGGCCAGTACCGCAATACCGCCCATAAACGTGCCGCAAATACCTAAAATGTGAATGTGCATAATTATGGAAGCTCTATATTTCTATGTTCGAATGGAATTCTTCGTAAATTTCTTTTACAGTTTTGCCATTAAAAGTCCAGTATGGCGATGGTTGTATTTGGTAACCGTCTACTAAACTTAAAAGCTTTCTAGTGGCTTCTGTAAGCGAGCAGACTTCACCGTTTAAATCTACTTTTTTTGCTTCTACAACTTTTACTTGCATAACACCATCTTTGGAAACAAGTATTGATCCATAAGGTATTCCTAATTCATAAAAATCCATTCTAGGTCGCTTAGTGTCTTTTAGTTGCTGAGAGGATTGTTTATCAACTTCTTCAATATCAGCTTCTAATTGGTGTTCAAATTGTGCAGTAATGTCATCAATTTTCAACAACTTTAAAACCGATATGACACGGTCTGCTTCAATTTTAAAAAACTCTCTATTTGGATTTATCCTAGTATTACCAAATGCATAATGCAGAGCTTTTTCAACTTCGGCAGCATCTTTTACTTGACAAGCAAACGCGCAGTCAAATGGAACCGGCACTCCTGTGCTATAAAGCTGCCTCATTCTACCGTCAACTTCAAGCTGAGTAGTTTTACCAATTTTAACCAAACCAGGCATAGCTGGATTAGTTAAAACATAAATAATCTGTGAATAGATATTAGCCATTTTTAACCCAAATTCGGACTTAACCAGCGCTCTAAATATTCTTTAGGCAAATCTCTACGTTTTGCCATGTCTTCTAACTGATCCATGCCAATTTTATCGACACTGAAATACTTAGCTTGTTTATGCCCAAAGTAGAAGCCTGAAACAGCGGCGGCGGGGAGCATGGCGAATGATTCGGTTAGTTGCATGCCGATTTCGTCGCATTGCAATAAATTAAACATATCGGGTTTTACCGTATGGTCTGGGCAGGCAGGGTAGCCAGGCGCAGGGCGGATGCCTTGATATTGTTCTTTAATCAAGGCGCTTATGTCCATCTTCTCATCTGCGCTGAAGCCCCAAAAATCGGTGCGCACTCGTTCATGCATATATTCGGCAAAGGCTTCTGCAAAGCGATCGGCCAGCGCTTTAAACATGATTCCGCTGAAATCATCATTATCGGCTTCAAACCGCGCGGCGATTTTCTCTGTGCCAAGTCCGCCTGTTACCGCGAATAATCCAATGTAATCATCCGTGGTTTCATCTTTAGTTAGGCCTTTTGGCGCGATAAAATCGCTTAAACATTGGTTTGGTCTAGCGACGCCATCTATCACTGGCTTAACCGTTTGCTGACGCATGCCGTAATACGTAAACGCCACTTGGCTGCGGCTTTCATCGGTGTAGATTTCGATATCGTCATCATTAACCGCATTGGCAGGCATTAACGCGATGACGCCATTAGCCGTTAGCCAGCGGCCATCGATGATTTTTTTCAGCATGGCTTGCGCTTCGGCAAATACTTTTGTGGCGGCTTCGCCAACAACGGCATCAGTCAAAATGGCTGGGTAAAAACCGGCTAAATCCCATGTTTGAAAGAACGGACCCCAATCGATATATTGCGCGATTAGGCTTAAATCGATATTTTTAAACACGCGGCGGCCGATGAACTTTGGTTTTACGGGTGCAAATTCACCTGCAAAAGAAAGCTGCAATTTATTTTTTCTAGCGTCTGCAATCGTGAGTAACGGCACGCCTTTTTTATTGGCGTGCTGGGTGCGCGCTTTTTCGTAATCAGCTTGAATTTCGGCCAAATACGCACCACGCGTTTCGGGCGTTAGTAAATTTTGCATCACTGTTACAGAGCGCGACGCATCTGGCACATACACAATCGGGCCATCGTAGTAGGGGGCGATTTTTACGGCGGTATGCGCGCGTGAGCAAGTAGCGCCGCCAATCAACAAGGGTGTTTGCATCTTGCTAAAATAAGGGTCGCGCTGCATTTCTTTGGCGATATAGGTCATTTCTTCTAGGCTTGGCGTAATCAAACCGCTTAAGCCAATAATGTCAGCATTTTCGGCTTTTGCCATGGCTAAAATCTCAGCTGCTGGCACCATCACGCCCATATTCACCACTTCAAAGTTATTGCATTGCAATACAACGCTGACAATGTTTTTGCCAATATCGTGAACATCGCCCTTAACCGTAGCAATAACCATTTTGCCTTTAGGCTTAGCAACCACGCCCGTTCTGGCTTCATCGGCGGCTTTTTCAGCCTCAATAAACGGGATTAAATGCGCAACAGCGGTTTTCATCACGCGCGCCGATTTAACCACTTGCGGTAAAAACATTTTGCCTTGGCCAAACAAGTCACCCACCACGTTCATGCCGTCCATCAATGGGCCTTCAATCACATGAATGGGCCTGCCACCGCTAGCTTCCAGTGCGGCACGCGCTTCTTCTGTATCGGCAACAATAAAATCAGTAATGCCATGCACCATGGCGTGGCTTAAACGTTTTTCAACGGGCACTGGGTTTTCTGGCGTACCGCGCCATTCCAGCGTTGCGGCTTCTTTTTTGCCACCAGCCACTAGCGTACCCGCGATTTCAATCAGGCGTTCAGTTGGGGCAATTAAGTTGGTGGGGTCGGTAATACGATTCAGCACAACGTCTTCAACCAGTTGCTTCAGCTCTGGGCTCAAGTCGTCATAAATGCCCATCATGCCCGCGTTTACAATGCCCATCGTCATGCCTGCTTGAATGGCATGGTAGAGAAATACGGTATGAATGGCTTCACGCGCAGGCTCGTTGCCGCGGAAACTAAAGCTGACGTTGGAAACACCGCCTGAAATTTTGGCATGCGGCAGGTTTTGTTTAATCCAGCGCGTGGCTTCAATAAAATCCACCGCGTAGTTATTGTGTTCTTCAATACCGGTGGCAATGGCGAAAATATTAGGGTCGAAAATAATGTCTTCTGGCGGAAAACCGGTGCTGACTAATAAATCATAAGCGCGTTTGCAAATTTCAATTTTGCGCGCATAAGTATCGGCTTGGCCTTTTTCATCAAACGCCATCACAATCACAGCCGCGCCGTAGCGGCGGCACAGTTTGGCTTGGCGTAAAAATTCGGTTTCGCCTTCTTTCATAGAGATTGAATTGACGATGGCTTTACCTTGCACGCATTTTAAGCCGGCTTCAATCACTGACCATTTTGAAGAGTCAATCATAATCGGCACGCGGGCTATATCTGGCTCGCTGGCGATTAAATTCAAAAAGTGCGTCATGGCTTTTACGGCATCCAACATGCCTTCATCCATATTAATATCAATGACTTGCGCACCATTTTCAACCTGCTGGCGCGCCACACTTAGCGCTTCTTCATATTGCTCATTAATAATCATGCGCGCAAACGCTTTACTGCCTGTTACATTGGTGCGCTCGCCCACGTTCATATACAGCGAATTTTCATCAATGATAAACGGCTCTAGGCCTGATAGCTTGGTAACTGGCGCAAAGCTAGGCAGAAGGCGCGGCGGCAAGCTTTTAATTTCATTATAAATCGCGTTAATATGCGCTGGAGTCGTCCCGCAGCAACCGCCTGCCATATTTAAAAATCCACTATTGGCGAATTCCTTCACCAAGCTAGAAGTAACGTCTGGTGTTTCATCAAAGCCAGTGTCAGACATGGGATTTGGCAAACCAGCATTGGGGTAGATACACACAAAAGTATCGGCGATTTTTGAAAGCTCTTCTACATAAGGGCGCATTAAAGTGGCGCCCAAGGCGCAATTTAAACCAATAGTCAGCGGTTTAGCATGGCGGACCGAGTGCCAAAATGCCGTCACCGTTTGGCCAGACAAAATGCGGCCAGAAGCATCTGTCACCGTGCCAGAAATCATCAATGGCATGGTGTAACCGACTTCTTCAAAAAAAGTATCGATAGCGAATAAAGCGGCCTTACAATTAAGCGTGTCAAAGATGGTTTCTACCATGAGAATATCTGCACCGCCTTCAACCAATGCGCGCGTTTGTTCTAAGTAAGCATT
>JAYWCF010000155.1:0-5448 GCA_043780715.1 Methylotenera sp.
GGGCAAGCCGCAATCGCCTGCACCATATGTTTTAGGCCATCTTCAATACGCTTGGCGATTTCAATTTCGCCTTCACGCGTCAGCAAATCAACCGTACCCATTTCGCGCATATACATACGCACTGGGTCGGTAGTACGGCCAAACTCAGAATCCACAGTCGCCAATGCCGCTTCCGCTTCTTCTACCGCATCTTCATCTGTAACAGGCGCTGGCGCGTCAGACATTAGCAATACTTCAGCATCAGGCGCTTCTTCGTATACCTGAATACCCATATCATTAATCAAACCGATAATGCCATCAATCTGCTCAGAATCCTGCGTATCATCTGGCAAATGGTCATTAATTTCGGCATAAGTTAAATAGCCACGCTCTTTACCTAAAATAATGAGCGATTTTAAGCGGGTACGGCGCGCTTCCGCGTCTATTGCTTGCGCAGCAGGGTCAAGTGCAGCTTCTGCCGCTAGCTTATTACGCTCTTTTTCTAATGTTTTATCTGATTTTGGTCTGGCCATGCCTGATCCTATTCTATGTGACTACTTCTATGATTCTGGTTCTACGATTCTGGCGCTTCGTACCATCTAAGTTTTGATGATAACGAACAACCCTAAATTATACCGTAAAAAGCGCTAAATTTTAAGCAAAATATGCCGTTTTTTGGTAAAAGGCGTTCTATCGCGAGCTTAACTGACTATTTTAACTACTTGTTTTGGCGACTTATTTTGTGTTTTGACATTGCATTAACAGACCTTTTCGCCTGATTATTTTTTAGCCGTCAAACCTTTAAGCATTTCGCGCTCTTCTGTTGTTAAAGCACTTAACGGCTTCTCTTTTAGCGTATCCAACATGCTGCCTTCACGCTTTTGTTGCGTCGCTTCCATTAGTTGGGTGCAAGCGCCCTCAAATTCAAGCTTATAGTCTAAACTTTCATCCAATAGTTGCAGTTCACGCTGCAATTCGCGCAGTAATCGCGGCTCAACTTGCGGCTCAATCGTGTGCAAAAGTGCCGCTGGTTTCGATTGTGGCTGTTGCAGTGCCGCACTTACTACTGCTTTTAGCAAAATGTCTTGCTCACTAAAACCTAAGCCAAAATTAAGATGCTCAGACTTGGCCAAATTTGGCTGCATCATCAGCATCAATATAAAGCGTTTTTCAATTGATAACGGCGCGCGCGATTGTTTTTGAGTAGCTTTAGCAGGTGCTTTATTGGGCGCCGGCAGCTTTAATTCAATTTGAAGCGCTTCTAACGTTAAACCTGTCAGTTCAGCCACTTTTTTTCGCATATAGAGTGAATTTAGCGGAGCTTTAATTTCTAATAAAATTGGTGTGGCATCCTTCAGAAACTTTACTTGGTCTTCGCTAGAGTTAAGCGGGTTTTGCTCACTTAGATGCTGAATAATATACTGCGAAAGCGGCATAGCATTTTGCATTTCCAGCTCAAATTTTTCTTTGCCAAATTCACGCACATAGCTGTCTGGGTCATGCTCTTTTGGCAGAAACAAAAAGCGCAATTTCAGCCCGTCAGTTAAGGCAGGCAGCGCATTCATGGCGGCGCGCCAAGCGGCGGTGCGGCCTGCATTATCGCCATCAAAACTAAATACTATTTCATCGGTTTGGCGCATCAACTTGGTAATATGAAACGGCGTAGTTGCCGTGCCCAGCGCGGCCACCGCATATTCAATACCAAATTGCGCCAGCGCCACCACATCCATATAACCTTCCACCACCAGCACGCGGCCAGCATCGCGAATGGCGCGTCTTGCCACAAACAAACCATACAACTCATGACCTTTTTGAAACAATGGCGTCTCAGGCGAGTTGTAATATTTAGGCGTATCTTCTGGATTAATTACGCGCCCACCAAAACCAATTACTTGGCCTTTTTGATCATGAATCGGAAACATAATACGGTCGCGAAAACGGTCGTAGCGCTTGCCTTGCTCATTCTCAACCACCAAACCTGCCGTTTGTAGGGCTTCATTTTCGTAATTACTAAACACACTTTGCAAGTTTTGCCAGCCAGCAGGCGCGTAACCAATCTGAAATTTGGCGGCAATCACGCCGCTTAAGCCGCGCGCTTTTAAATACTCTATGGCACGCAGACTTTCTTTTAATTGCGCTTTGTAATAGTTGGCCGCTTGTTGCAGACTTTCTTGCAAGCCAAGCTTAATGGTTTTATTTTGCGCATCTGCCTCACGCGATTGTGGTGTGGAATCTTCTTTTGGAACAATCATGCCCACATTTTTGGCTAAATCTTGAATCGATTCCACAAAACTTAAGCCTGCATATTCCATTAAAAAACCAATAGCAGTGCCATGCGCGCCGCAACCAAAGCAATGATAAAACTGCTTTGTTGGGCTTACCGTAAAGCTAGGAGATTTTTCGTTATGAAAAGGACAGCAAGCAGAATAATTGGCACCCGCTTTTTTAAGTGGCACGCTTTTATCAATCACATCGACAATATCAACGCGATTAAGTAGATCTTGAATAAAGCTATCTGGAATCATTAAGCAATTTTACCGTTTAATTGTAGAAGCCGTCATTTCAGCTCAGGCTGGAATCCAGACAAGAAACATATTCATGAGTAGTTATTCAATGCTGCAAGACTAACGTAAGAGTAGCCTAGATTCCCGCCTACGCGGGAATGACAGATGCGCTAAAACGGTATCTTAAAACAAAAAAGGAGCTTTCGCTCCTTTAGTTTTAGTGCTTGTTTTGCATCTAAGCCAAGCGTGATTTAATTAAACCTGAAACCTTGCCCATATCGGCCACACCAGCCACCAATGGCTTAACTAAACTAACCACTTTGCCCATGTCTTTTGCGCCAGTAGCGCCTGAGTCAGCAATTACTTGCGTGATAATTTGATTTAATTCTTCATCACTGAGCTGTTTTGGCATATAAGTTTGCAATACAGTTACTTCAAACTTTTCAATATCGGCCAAATCTGTTCTGTTAGCCGATTCAAAAGCCGCAATAGAATCGCGACGTTGTTTAAGCATTTTTTCAATGACAGCAATTACGTCAGCATCCGTTAATTCAATGCGCTCATCCACTTCACGCTGTTTAATGGCGGATAGTAATAAGCGAATCGCGCCTAAACGCACGCTATCTTTAGCGCGCATAGCGGTTTTCATGTCTTCGGAAATCTGGGCTTTTAGCATCATTGCAACTTACTTGCTAAAATACTGTGAGAAGTTTTTTTGGTAGTCGGTAATATTGCTGGTCAGCGCTTGCGCGTATTGATTCACAAAATACTCAATAGCCGCATTTTTTTCAGCTTCAAGCGCTTCAGGGTTTCCGCACTGTGAAGCCACCAAAAACGCCGTAAAGCGCGCATTAGCATACAAAAAGCCTGCACTTGCAGTAGCCAAATCTTTTTGTTGGGCTTGCTCATTGGCAAGCGCAATAAATTTATCGGCAATATGCAAAAATGCAGGTACTTCACTTGCTGCTGTTTTTTCCGCCGTATTTGGTACAGCGTCAGCGGCTTGATTGTCCGCTACCTTTGTGTCAGCCACTTTTTAGGGCTTAGTAAAGTTTTGCTGGCAATGTTTGATTGCGTAAACGACGATACTGACGTTTAACCGCGGCAGCCGCTTTACGTTTACGTTCCCATGTTGGCTTTTCGTAAAACTCGCGTGCGCGAAGGTCGTTTAACAAACCTGTTTTTTCAATTAGGCGTTTAAAACGGCGTAATGCAACGTCAAACGGCTCATTTTCTTTTACACGTACACTAGACATTCGTTCTCTCTTATCGGCAATTGCTTTAAAATAACACTTGAGAATCTATTTGAAACTCAAGAAAAGTCCACTATTTTAATCGTATAATTGTTTTTGTTCAATGATTTTGTGCATTTACCTGACAAATGATGCAACATATTTGAAATTATCACATTTTTCTACTTACATAACTTACATACACATCTTAAAAATAATCTTTTGGGAATCATCATTTGCTGATTTTAGGTTTTGAATCTTCTTGCGACGAAACTGGCGTTGCGCTTTACGATATGCAGCACGGTTTATTAGCTCATGCGCTGCATTCGCAAGTAGCCATGCATGCTGAATTTGGCGGCGTAGTGCCAGAACTCGCCTCGCGCGACCATATTCGGCGCGCCTTACCGTTGACCGAAGTAGTATTAAAGCAAGCCAACAAATCGCTAGCTGATATTGATGGCATCGCCTATACACAAGGCCCAGGCTTGGCTGGCGCTTTATTGGTTGGTACTAGCATCGCGCAATCACTGGCTTTTGCGTTAAATGTGCCCAGCGTTGGCGTGCACCATTTAGAAGGCCATTTATTGGCGCCGTTGCTAGAACAAAATCCGCCAAAGTTTCCGTTTGTGGCGCTATTAGTTTCGGGCGGCCACAGCCAATTAATGCGGGTTGATGGCATTGGCCAATACCAATTATTAGGCGACACACTAGATGACGCGGCAGGTGAAGCGTTTGATAAAACCGCCAAACTATTAGGCTTGGGTTACCCCGGTGGCCCAGCGTTGGCAAAACTGGCCTCTACTGGCAAAGCACAATTTACGTTGCCAAGACCGATGTTAAACAGCAAAGACTTAAATTTTAGTTTTAGCGGCTTAAAAACAGCCGTGCTTACTTTAGCCAATAATAATCAGCCGCTTACCGTTGACATAAAAGCGAATATTGCGTGGGAATTTCAAGAAGCGGTGACTGAAATTTTAACAGCGAAATCAATGGCAGCTCTGCGTGAAACGGGTTTGGATAATTTAGTAGTTTCTGGCGGTGTGGGCGCTAACACCCGATTGCGTGAGCGTTTAAATGCAGCAACCAAGCGCAAATTATGCACGGTTAGTTACCCGCGCTTAGAGTTTTGTACTGACAATGGCGCCATGATTGCATTTGCGGGTGCGATGCGGCTGGAAGCGATGCGATTAGCGCAACTTAAAACTGGCATAACTTCAGAAATAAGTGCCACGCAAAAAGATTACAGTGTTAGCGTAAAACCAAGATGGGATTTAGCCGAGCTGCAAGCGCCTTAATGGCGCTTTTATTAATCGATTATTTTTTACCAAATCCTGCTTCTGTTCCTGCCAGCAGTTTTTGAATATTACTTTTATGACGCCAAACCAACATTAGCGCAATCACTATCATCATGATGACGTAATCTTTATACGGCAACAAAAGATAAGCGTACAAAGGTGATAAAACCGCGGCAACAATTGCAGCTAATGAAGAATAACGCGATATAGCAAATACAATTGCCCATGTGATTAAAGCGGCTAAACCCAGCATTAATGAGATTGCTAGCATAATCCCCAGCGCCGTTGCCACGCCTTTTCCGCCTTTAAATCGATGGAAAATGGGGAATAAATGCCCGAAAAATACCGCTAAACCCACCGCCGCCACAACCCACATCAACATGCCTGATTGCAAAGCCAACCAAACTGGCAGCCAACCTTTAAATGCATCGCCAAGCA
>JAYWCF010000156.1:0-5395 GCA_043780715.1 Methylotenera sp.
GACACAAGTGCAACTGTTTGATATATATCAAGGAAAAGGTATTCCTGAAAACAAAAAAAGCCTTGCATTATCAGTACTTATGCAAGATACTCATAAAACTTTGGTGGATATCGAAGCCGAAGCTGCAATGACAGAATTACTAAAAATATTAGAAAAACAATTTTCTGCCAGTTTGCGTAATTAACCACCAAACAAAAAATCAACCGTAATAAATTAATGAATAAATGATGTTCAGGGAGAGCGTATGACCTTAACAAAGGCTGATTTAGCCGATTTGTTATTTGAGCAAGTGGGCTTAAATAAGCGTGAAGCAAAAGATATGGTAGAAGCATTTTTTGAGGAGGTACGTACCGCTTTAGAAACTGGAGATAGTGTTAAATTATCCGGCTTTGGTAATTTTGAATTACGCAAAAAATCAGAGCGTCCAGGTCGAAATCCAAAAACAGGTGAAGAAATACCTATTACGGCACGCCGTGTAGTGACTTTTCATGCCAGCCAAAAATTGAAAAGCAAAGTAGAAGAACACTACGCTCAAGTTTAGGGGTAATATTAACGTATGTTAGATCAAGCGCCCAAAGTGCAATTACCACCAATACCTGCCAAACGTTATTTTACGATTGGCGAGGTTAGTGAACTGTGCGGTGTAAAACCGCATGTGTTGCGTTATTGGGAGCAAGAATTTACCCAGCTTAAGCCAGTAAAGCGCAGGGGAAATCGTCGTTATTATCAACATCACGAAGTATTATTAATTCGCAAGATTCGCGAATTACTCTATGAACAAGGCTTTACCATCAGCGGTGCGCGTAACCGTTTAGATGGCGCTGATGCTAATGCTGGGACAACGGCAACAGCCGCACCAAATAATTCAGCAATAGCCACGCCAAAACAAACTGAATTAAGTACGAGTTTTGATATGCTGTATTTCAAAAAAGAATTACGCTCAGTGATTCAATTACTACGTACTTAGACTATTTGTTTTGAATTAAATAAAGCCGCTCTAAAAGCGGCTTTATTTTTTGTTCCTCCAATTTATTAACACAACCCTTGCAGTTATAAGTTTATAACGCGTTTTCCAACAGAAAGCCGAATTGGCTTTTGATAGAGTACGTATTTGATTTATAATATAGCCTCACTACGTAATAGTAGTGAGGTTCGGGGCATAGCGCAGCCTGGTAGCGTACATGCCTGGGGGGCATGGGGTCGCAAGTTCGAATCTTGCTGTCCCGACCAATAAAAACGTAGGTGTGATAACTAGCCCAATCTTATAAAGCTGATTCGCAGCTACCACACCAACATCAGTTTCAAGTAATCCATTAGCATTCCCTACATGTTGAGCATAATGACTGATGGTAAGCGTATGAACTTTGCGCTGCATTGTAATGGTCCATTAAATAAAACTCTTAGTTAAAGGCTTATATTACTAAACACCCTGACTAGCTAAGTAATCTTCATAATTACCAGTGAAATCAACAATACCATCGGCTTTAATTTCCAAGATGCGCGTGGCGATTGAGCTGACAAATTCGCGGTCATGGCTGACAAAAAACAGCGTGCCTTTGTATTTGTCTAACGCGGTATTGAGAGCTTCAATCGATTCCATATCCATGTGGTTGGTCGGTTCATCCATCAATAGCACATTGGTTTTTGCTAGCATGAGTTTGCCATAAAGCATGCGGCCTTTTTCGCCACCAGAAAGCACTTTGACGGATTTTTTTGTGTCTTCACCGCCAAATAACAAGCGGCCCAACATGCTGCGCACGGCTTGGTCGTCATCGCCGGCTTGTCTTTGTAGCGTCATCCACTCAAATAAGTCTTCGCCTTGTTCAAATTCGTATTCGTGATCTTGCGCAAAGTAGCCAATAGTGGCTTTGTCAGTCCATTTCACTTCGCCGTGTTTTGGTTGCAAATCACGCGCTAAGCAGCGTAAAAACGTGGTTTTACCAATGCCGTTTTCACCAATAATCGCCACTTTTTCGCCTGCTTCAAATATTAACTCAACGTCATTAAATAAGATTTTATCAAAGCCGTGACTGAGTTTTTTAAGCTCTACCGCATTGCGGTGCAGTTTTTCGCGCTCATCGTAATCAAAGCGTATAAATGGATATTGACGGCTAGAAGGTTTAAACACTTCAATTTTGATTTTATCAATTTGTTTAGCACGGCTAGTCGCTTGCTTAGCTTTTGACGCATTGGCAGAGAAGCGACGCACAAAGTCTTGCAAATCAGCTACTTGCTGTTTGGCTTTGGCATTGTCTTTGGCCTGCTGGTTGCGCGCGGCTATGCTGGCTTCCATGTAGTCATCATAATTGCCCGTGTAAATGGTCAACTTGCCATAATCCATATCGCAAGTGTGCGTGCACACTTGGTTTAAGAAGTGGCGGTCATGCGAGATAATCACCATGGTGCAATCACGATTATTCAGCACGTCTTCTAGCCAGCGAATGGTATTAATATCCAAGTTGTTGGTCGGCTCATCTAGCAACAATACGTCTGGGTTAGCAAATAGCGCTTGCACCAGCAATACGCGCAACTTCCAGCCGGGTGCTACTGCACTCATTGGGCCTGTGTGTTGCTCAATAGGAATACCTACGCCTAATAGCAATTCGCCCGCGCGCGCTTCAGCGGTGTAGCCATCAAATTCGGCAAACTCGCCTTCAAGCTCAGCGGCGCGCATATAGTCGTCTTCTGTGGCTTCTAGGTTGGCATAAATCGCGTCACGTTCCTGCATCGCTTTCCACATTTGCTCATGGCCCATCATCACCACATCTAAAACCCGTTGGTCTTCATAGGCAAACTGGTCTTGGCGTAAAAACGCCATGCGCTCATGATTATCTAATGCAATATTGCCAGCGGATGGTTCTAAAATGCCCGCCAATATTTTCATATAGGTGGATTTTCCGCAGCCGTTGGCGCCAATTAAACCATAACGATTATTATCGCCAAATTTGACAGAAACGTTTTCAAACAGCGGCTTAGCGCCAAATTGCATGGTGATATTGTTACTAATTAACATGTGTTGCCTTAAATAAAATCAAAACTAGCCACAGAGAACACAGAGAAAAGCTTTAAAAACCATAAACTTAAATACTGAGAAATCAACTTTTCTTGAATTTCTCTGAGCATTCTATGTTCTCTGTGGCTAAACTAAAACATAAATTATTGCTTAAAACTTGTTGTAAATAACAACTTCGCTTATATCCAACTGACCTGCGCGTGGCATAGCTGGTTTAATCGCTTTGCCCACAGTAATAAACATCGCTGGCGTATGGTCTGCTGGCAAGTTTAATAATTGACCTACAGCATCAAAATCAAAGCCATCCATTGGGCAGGTGTCGTAACCCATTTCTTTGGCGGCCAGCATAATGGTTTGTGCGGCAATACCGCAACTACGCATGGCTTCATCGCGTTGTGCGCGCTCATTGTTTTCGTAATAGTGGCCAATCGCTGGCACTAAATAATCTTGTACAGGCTGCGGGGCATTGGCCCAATAGCGGTTTGGCTGTTTAGCCCAAGCTTGCAAGTCAGCTGTCATTACAATCAATAATGACGCTTCTTCCACTTGCGCTTGATTCCAGCTTACGGCGCGAATTTGTTGACGCAAAACTGGGTCCGTCACTACTACAAATCGCCAGTGCTGAATATTAAAAGCAGTAGGCGACAACATGGCAAGCGATAATAATGACTCAATTTCTGTTTGGGTCATCTTGTGGTTGGTGTCATAATGTTTAATAGAACGACGGGTTTGGATCGCTTCAATAACGTTCAAAATACTTAATCCTAAAGTTTAGTTGGCAAAATGTATTGCCGTTATCGTTAATAGTTGATTGCCAGCAGGACGCAACCAAGTTACTGTTTCATCTAGCTTATGGCCAATTAGCGCGCGGCTAAGCGGCGATGTGTAGCTGATTTTATTGGCTTTAATATCAGCTTCGTCTTCACCCACAATTTCATAAACATGGGTATTACCTGCTTCATCTTCAACCGTCACTATGGCACCAAACACCACGCTTTTGCTGTTGATATCTGGCTGGGTTATCAATCCGCTTTCTAAACGCGCCGCGACATAGCGTATATCGCGATTCACCATGGCTAATTGCTGAATGGCTACTTGCTCATCTTTTTTAGCGCTTAAAATTTGCCTTTTTTGTTCTAACTCTGCCGCTTGTTTTTCTAACTGATGATAACCATTCAACGTCACATAATTGGCATGCTGACTAACTGGGCGCTCTGGCACATCAGTACCAGCGTGCTCTAAATCATCTTCTTTAACAAATCCGCGACTCATAAAAGTTTAAGCCAAGCTTAGCAATAAGCTTGGCTTGCAGGCTTGATATGGCTTAAATGGGCGTATCAATAAACTCAATTGCAACATCATTTAATGCCGCTAAGTCGCTTAACTTTTGTTTGGTTTCTTTTGCGCCAATCACAATTAGTTTTGCGCCGCTTATTTTTTCTTTATTGTTCGTCAGCGCCTTTGCTAATGTTGTGCCGGTTAACGATTCATCTTCGCCAGCCACAATTACAGTGCTGGTTTTAAGCGCCAATGCGCTAGTAATCGCGACCACTTTGCCATTATTTACACCTTTTTCAACCGCATAATTGGCAAGTCGTGGCGCTACAAAACCAATTGGCGCGTCAATAAAAACTAAGGTATTTTTTTCTGCTGGATATTTGGTATTTACTGCTTCAAAAATCTTCTGTGGAGATTGCTTGTATGCGTGTTTATCTGTGACACAAGCGCTTAAGCCGAATGCCATAAAAGCCAACACAAAAATGCTTGATTTCATCAATTATCTCTTTTGCCATAAGGCAGAATGATAACATAATGAAAAACGTAAGCTATTGATAAAAATAAAAAATAGCTTATTTACACTCAATAGTTACCTAAAAGATTGCCTATATACATCAATGAATTATTCTTAATAAAATTTAGTGTGTAACTTATATTCAGATTTCCATCAAAAGTTTTTCAAGTAAAAATCCAATATCATAAATAAATCAGTGTATAACTTATCGCTAAGTTACACGCATTGTAAGTTAATTTTAACCCAATATTATGATATTTATTTGCTCAGCACTACTTAAGCAGATGTAAAAATATAGATACTTATTAAGACTTGAGAGATGTTGAAGTTTATGCAGTAAACGTCAAAAAAGCGTACAAAATATAGTATGTATAGATACCCTTTCTTAATACAAAAAAACAGCAAATAGACTGCCTATTGCAAGCATATGGCTGCGGTATTAAGAGGTGATAGTGTCTTTTATCCGACTTAGGCTGACATCACAATGTTACCCTGTAATGGTCTAATAAAATGCGACACCAGTTAAGAGATTATAATCACTTAATGGAGCATTAAAATGACTAAACCTAGAAATCAATTCACAACAGAAT
>JAYWCF010000157.1:0-5395 GCA_043780715.1 Methylotenera sp.
CACATCATTGGTGTGCACACTGGTTTAGATCAACAAGCCGCTGGTCAAACACCTTTTAACGATTTAGCAATGATTGTTGGTTTAAATACTGGCGCTAAAGTTTCTGTAGCTGGCGGTGTTAAAGCAGCAACAGTGCGTAAAGTAGTTGATGCAGGTGCTGATATTGTTGTGGCAGGTGCCGCAATTTACGGCGCAGCCGATCCAGCTGCTTCAGCCGCTGAAATCACCGGTTTAGCACGTGGTAATACAGCTGCAGCTGGTGGCATGGGTAAATACTTACCATGGGCACTAATCGCAGGTGCTGTTTTATTGGGTTTATATCTATTAACTGGTAACAAATCAGCTGAAGAAATGCCAGCTGAAACTCCAGTAGTAGAAGAAGCAATGCCAGCAGCTGAAACACCAATGGAAGCTGCTCCAGCGGATGCTGCACCAGCAGAAGTAGCACCAATGGAAGCTGCACCAGTTGAGTCAGCTCCAGCTGCCGACGCTGCACCAGCCGCAGAAGTTGCACCAGCTGCTGCTGCCACTCCAGCTGCTGATGGTTTAGTAGGTGCTGCTAAAGAAGCTACAGGTACAGCAAAATAATTTAGTTTGATTGCTGTTATTAAAAAGCCGACTTAATAGTCGGCTTTTTTATTTACGGCGTTTAGTTATTTACCTAAAACTGTTTATTTTAAGGATACGCTTTATTTTTGGCGCAATTTTGCGCCTATCATCGAGATTGAGTTAAAATACGCCATTAATTTGATTGATTTAACATAGATATTTATGCGCCAAGCAGAAGTTACACGCAACACTTTAGAAACTCAAATTACTGTCTCTATTAATATAGATGGTAACGGCACGGCACAATTCAATACTGGCATTGGCTTTTTAGATCATATGCTGGATCAAATTGCGCGCCATGGCCTGTTTGATTTAAATGTCCAAGCCAAAGGTGATTTGCATATTGATGCGCATCACACCGTTGAAGATATTGGCATTACGCTAGGCCAAGCCTTTGCTAAAGCCATTGGTGATAAAAAGGGCATCAACCGTTATGGTCATGCCTATGTGCCGCTTGATGAAGCCTTAAGCCGCGTGGTACTCGATTTATCAGGTCGCCCAGGTTTAGAGTTTGATTGTGAATTTACACGCTCAGCAATTGGCGATTTTGATGTGGATTTAGTGCATGAATTCTTTCAAGGTTTCGTCAATCACGCCAATGTCACGCTGCATATCGACAACCTAAAAGGCCATAATTCGCATCATCAATGCGAAACGATTTTTAAAGCGTTTGGACGCGCACTGCGTATGGCGGTGACATTTGACGAACGTATGGCAGGCATTATGCCATCCACCAAAGGTAGCTTATAAGCACTCTGGTACTCAATAAATGGCTAAAATAGATATTGCAGTCGTGGATTACGGCATGGGCAATTTGCGCTCCGTTTCAAAAGCGGTTGAACATGTGGCCGATGGTAAATCGGTAGTGGTAACCAGCGATGCCGCATTGATTCAGCAGGCTGAACGGGTGATTTTTCCTGGCCAAGGTGCCATGCCAGATTGCATGCGCGAATTAGATAGTAGAAATTTGCGCGGCGCTATTTTGCACGCCGCCGCCAATAAGCCGTTTTTAGGCATTTGCATTGGCATGCAATTATTGTTTGATCACTCTGAAGAAGGCGATACCGCTGGATTAGGCTTGTTTAAAGGTGATGTAAAACGGTTTGCAGCGCATCAAATAATTGATGGCGAAAAATTAAAAATCCCGCATATGGGCTGGAATCAAGTGTATCAAGTTAAAAATGCGCAAAATAAAGCACATGATTTGTGGCAAGATATTGAAGATGCCACACGGTTTTACCACGTGCATAGTTATTATGCCGCACCTTTAGACTCCGCTTTAACTGTGGGTGAGACTGAATACCCTAATCGTTTTTGCAGCGTTGTCGCGCAAGATAATATATTTGCTACGCAATTTCACGTAGAAAAAAGTGCACAAGCTGGCTTGCAATTGCTACGTAACTTTGTATATTGGAAACCTTAACGTGTTTAAAAGCCTTTTTAAACTAAACCTTTCATTATTTTTGTCATTTTAATCAATAAAAATCATGCTTATTATTCCTGCAATTGATCTCAAAGATGGCCACTGTGTGCGTTTAAAACAGGGCCTTATGGAAGAATCCACCGTGTTTTCAGAAGACCCTGGCGCTATGGCGCGACATTGGGTGGACCAAGGTGGCAAACGCTTACATTTGGTGGATTTGAACGGTGCTTTTGCAGGTAAGCCTGTCAATGAAGCGGCCATCAAATCTATTGTGGCGGCCTGTAAAGGTGAAATCCCGATTCAGCTTGGCGGCGGTATTCGCGATTTAGAAACCATAGAGCGTTATTTAGATGACGGCATTGACTATGTCATTATTGGCACGGCGGCGGTCAAAACTCCTGGCTTCTTGCACGAAGCTTGTTATGCGTTCCCAGGTCAAATTATGGTGGGTTTAGATGCCAAAGATGGAAAAGTAGCGATTGATGGTTGGTCAAAACTCACCGGTCATGACGTGATTGATTTGGCGAAAAAATTTGAAGATTATGGCGTAAATGCCATTGTTTACACCGATATTGGCCGCGATGGCATGTTAACTGGCGTGAATATTGAGGCGACTGTTGCCTTGGCGCAGGCGCTAACGATTCCCGTGATTGCATCAGGTGGCGTGACTAATTTAGATGATGTGCGTAAATTGTGCGCGGTAGCAAGCGAAGGCATTGTTGGCGCCATTACTGGCCGCGCCATTTATGAAGGCACTATTAATTTTGCGGCTGCACAACAATTGGCAGACGAGTTAAGTGCATAGAAAACCCTTATGGCATTAGCTAAGCGCATTATTCCTTGCTTGGATGTAACCGATGGTCGTGTAGTTAAAGGCATTAATTTTTTAGAGTTGCGCGACGCTGGCGACCCTGTTGAAATTGCTAAACGCTATGACGACCAAGGCGCAGATGAGCTGACCTTTTTAGATATTACCGCAAGCTCTGATAATCGCGGTTTGATTTTGCACATTATTGAGCAAGTTGCTAGCCAAGTATTTATTCCGCTAACCGTTGGCGGTGGCGTGCGCGAAGTAGAAGATGTGCGCCGCTTATTAAACGCAGGCGCCGATAAAGTCAGCATCAACACCACTGCCGTATTAAATCCTCAAGTAGTACAAGATGCCGCTGCGCGCTTTGGTTCGCAATGCATTGTGGTAGCCATTGATGCTAAAAAAGTAGACAATCAACCATTCGAGTGGGAAGTGTTTACCCATGGCGGCCGTAAAGCCACAGGCTTGGATGCCGTTAAATGGGCGCAACATATGGTTAGCCTTGGCGCGGGTGAATTGTTGGTGACCAGCATGGATAGAGACGGCACTAAAATTGGCTTTAATAACCCATTAAATCGTGCGATTTCGGATGCCGTAGACGTACCATTGATTGCCTCTGGCGGCGTGGGTAATTTGCAGCATTTGGTCGATGGCGTCACTATTGGCGGTGCCGATGCGGTTCTGGCTGCCAGCATTTTTCATTATGGCGAATACACTGTGCAACAAGCAAAAGCCTATATGCGCGAGCACAAAATTGAGGTTAGGCTGTGAGTTGGCTAACAATATGAACTGGCTAGATGAGGTAAACTGGGACGCAAATGGCTTGGTACCAGTAATCGCGCAAGAACACGCAACAGGCAAAGTGTTGATGTTTGCTTGGATGAATCGCGAAGCGTTGCAGCTCACATCAGAATCTAAACAAGCGGTATATTGGTCGCGTTCCCGCAACAAATTGTGGCGCAAGGGTGAAGAATCTGGCCATATTCAAAAGGTGCATGATATTCGCCTAGATTGCGATGAAGATGTGATTTTGATTAATGTTGAGCAAATCGGCGGTATTGCTTGTCATACAGGCAGACATAATTGCTTTTTTAAAAAGTTAGATAATAATCAGTGGCTAATCGACCAAGCCGTGATTAAAAATCCAGACGAAATCTACAAAGAAACACACAAACATGAATGACGTTTTAGCCAGATTAAGTGAGTTGTTAGAGCAGCGCAAAAGTGCTGACCCAACTTCGTCCTATGTGGCTAAACTGTATGCCAAGGGCATGGATAGCATACTGAAAAAAATTGGCGAAGAAGCCACTGAAACAGTGATTGCGGCAAAAGGCGGCAATAAACAAGAGATTATTTATGAAACCGCTGATTTATGGTTTCACACGCTGATTATGTTGGCCAAAGCCGATTTAAAGCCACAAGACGTGCTGGATGAATTGGCGCGCCGTGAAGGTTTGTCTGGTATTGCAGAGAAAGAAAGCCGTAGCGAAAAATGAGTTTAGATTGCATTTTTTGTAAGATTGTTAATGGCGATATACCAGCCAAAAAAATCCATGAAGATGATGATTTTATTGTCTTTAATGACATCAAGCCCATGGCAAAAGTGCACTTTTTAATTGTGCCAAAAATGCATATTGAAACGCTTAAAGATTGCAATGAATCGCATCAAGCTTTATTAGGTAAAGCATTATTGCTGGCGCCAAAATTGGCTGAAAGCCAAGGTTTAGTTGGTTTTAAAACATTGATTAACACTGGCCGCGAAGGTGGGCAGGAAGTGTTTCATATTCACATTCACGTATTTGGCAGCTGAGAAATACCGAAATTTTAGGAGATTATGATGGGTTCATTTAGTTTATGGCATTGGTTAATTGTGTTGCTAATTGTGGTATTGATTTTTGGCACCAAAAAATTACGCAATATTGGCAGTGATGTGGGTGGCGCGGTAAATGAGTTTAAAAAAGCGATGAAAGATGAGCAAATCACCGACTCCAAAAAAGAAGATGTAGGCACCACAATTGAAGGTGAAGTTACCAACAAGACGAAACAATAAGCTCGGTGACGGACATTAAACATGTTTGACGTTTCGTTCTCTGAGTTGATGGTGATTGCTGTAGTGGCTTTGTTGGTGATTGGGCCAGAAAAATTACCAAAAGTAGCGCGTACCATTGGCGCGCTTGCTGGTCGTATGCAGCGTTATGTTGGTCAGGTAAAAGAAGAAGTCAATCGCGAATTTCGTTTTGAAGAGTTGCAGAAATTACAGCAAGAAATCAAACAATCCGTAGAGTTGGCGCAATCCAATATTCAGCTACAGGCAGCATCAATCAAAAACACGATTATCAGCCAAGATGAGCCTGCTGCTACGTCTGCCCCAGTAATCGCACCTAAGCCTTCACGCAAACCGCGAGTCGCTAAATCTGGCGCTGCATCTAAAACAAGTACCGAAAAAAATACTTCCATCGATAAAGCAGTACCAAAAGCGATTAAAAAAACTAAAAAAGTTGAGGCGTAACGATGGGCACCCCAACTGAACATTTTATATCTCACTTAATTGA
>JAYWCF010000158.1:0-14182 GCA_043780715.1 Methylotenera sp.
TGATGTGGTGTACCTAGATTGCATCCACGTTAAAGTGCGTGTTGCCGGCGCTGTTCGCGCTAAAGCAGTTTACTGATCGGCTGGCATCAACATGAACGGTGAGAAAAAAGAATGAGGCTTATGCATTGCGCAAGCGCAGGGTGCATAGTTATGGTTACGAGTAGTGACTGAGTTGAAGAACCGCGGTGTACAAGAAAACATAACCATCAATGCCATTGAGTTGGTAAATATGATTTTGCGGTAAGGCATTAAAATTCGTGGCTCGTTTCCAAACAATGAGTCTGTCATGAAATTATTATATTTGGTGCTATACAACATCAGCAAAAAGTGAACGATGCCACTCAGAAATTGGAAGCCTGCATTAAATAGGTTTATTGTTCAATTTGAGGAGCGGATGCCTCAGCCGTAATCAACCAACGTTTACACAAAATTCAGAACACGCCTTTGTGTAAATTTATATCTGCACGGTGTGGCAGCAAGCTTACTCTTTAATATCCAGCTCTTGAATCTTACGCGTCAGTGTATTACGCCCCATACCAAGCTGATTAGCCGCTTCAATTCGGCGGCCATCGGTATGTTGTAAGGCTTTCACAATCATCACGCGCTCAAAATCTTTTGTGCGCGCTTCTAATACGTTTTGCTCACCGCGATTCAACGCATCGGACACTTCTTGCGCTAGCGCTTCTTGCCAAGAATTGGCGGTAATCGTTTTGCTAGTATCTTCTTTCAATTCTGGCGGCAAATCCACTACATCTACATTTTGGCCAGGCGCCATCACGGTTAGCCAATGGCACACGTTTTCTAGCTGGCGAACATTGCCGCTCCAATTTACCGCGGTTAAATAGCGCAAAGCCGCCGGGGATAATTGTTTAGGCTCTACACCCAATTGAATCGCGCTTTGTGCCAAAAAGTGTTTGGTTAAATGTGGGATATCTTCGCGGCGCTCGCGCAGTGGTGGCAAGCGTAGGCGAATCACGTTTAATCGGTGAAATAAATCTTCACGGAATAAGCCTAATTTAACGCGCTCTTCTAAATCTTGGTGAGTAGCGGCAATCACGCGCACATTCACTTTAAGCGGCTGATGACCGCCTACGCGATAAAACTGGCCATCACTTAACACGCGCAATAGTCGCGTTTGCAAATCGGCTGGCATATCGCCAATTTCATCCAGAAAAAGCGTTCCGTTATCGGCTTGCTCAAAACGGCCGCGCCTTGCCGCCGCCGCGCCAGTAAACGCGCCTCGTTCATGGCCAAATAATTCAGATTCTAATAAATCTTTAGGAATGGCTGCGGTATTAATCGCAATAAATGGTTTTTCAGCACGCGGGCTGTGTTTGTGCAAGGCGCTGGCGACTAGCTCTTTACCACTGCCTGATTCGCCGTTAATCAGCACCGTTGCGTGCGAGCGGCTTAAGCGGCCAATGGCGCGAAACACTTCTTGCATGGCAGGTGCTTGGCCAATAATTTCAGGCGTTTCTTCTAACACCACGTTATCAACCGCTTGGCGCATGCTTTCTTCAACCGCACGCTTAATCACGTCAATCGCTTGGTCTACATCAAATGGCTTGGCTAAGTATTCAAAAGCACCGCCTTGAAAAGCCGCAACAGCGCTTTCTAAATCTGAATACGCGGTCATGATAATCACCGGAATATCCGGATAACGTTGCTTAATTTCGGCTAAAAACTCTAAACCAGAACCATTTGGCATGCGAATGTCGCTAACTACCACTTGTGGCTGTTCGCGATTTAAGGCGTTTAACGCTTCGGCTACAGAAGAAAAAGTTTTAAATTCTAGATCGGTGCGCGCTAGTGCTTTTTCAAACACCCAGCGAATCGATTTATCATCATCCAAAATCCAAATTGGTTTCATATTGCTCTCTTTAATACATCAAATTAGTGACGTTATTATTGTTAATAAGTCGTTATTGCTGAATGATGGCGTGTTTTATCACAGTGGTTTCTACAGGCAGCAAAATGGTAAAACAGGTGTTACCCGGCTGGCTGGTGCAATCAATCATGCCGTGGTGTTGCGTGACAAATGTTTGTGCTAAGGCAAGCCCCAGGCCACTGCCGCCTTCACGCCCTGTTACTAAAGGGTAAAAAATCTTATCGCGAATATCAATTGGAATGCCAGGGCCATTATCAATAATTTGCAATTTAATGGCCACGCGATAACGTTTTTTGGCTAAGGTAACTTGGCGCTCAGCGCGCGTTCTTAATATCACTTCAGCATTTTGTGTGCCGCCAGATTGCATGGCTTGCACCGCATTACGCGCAATATTGAGCACGGTTTGAATCAGCTTTTCACGGTCACCAATCAAATCGGGCAAGCTGGTATCGTAATCGCGGCGCACTTTGATATTGTTGGGTGATTCTGCCAGCAATAAACTGCGTACGCGTTCTAGTACTTCATGAATATTAGTCGGCTCATATTTAGGCACGCGATGCGGCACCAACAGCCTATCCATCAAGCTTTGTAACCTATCCGCTTCTTTAATAATCACTTGCGTATATTCGCGCAAGCTGGGGTTGGGCAGCTCATGTTCCAATAATTGCGCCGCGCCGCGCAAGCCGCCTAAAGGGTTGCGGATTTCATGTGCTAAATTACGCAATAACTCAGAATTGGCTTGTTGCTGAATCAGCATGCGTTCTTCGCGTGCGATGCGCAATTGCTGATCCATTTGCTGAAACTCAAGCAACATAGTCGCTTCGCTCATTTCAACAGGCGTTACCGTGCAAGTAACCGCAAACGATTGTTGGCGCACCGTGGTAATCGCAAACTCATGCTCACGGTAAGGGCTATCGTTTTTAACCGCGTTTTCAATGGCAAGCTGCAATATTTCGCAATTTAAAAACACCTCTGAAATATGGCTGCCCGCAATTTGCGTAGCGCTTAAAGCAAACAAGGTTTCAGTGCTTGGGTTTGCATAAACAACTTGATTGGATGGATTGAGCAGCATCACTGCCGTTGCAAGATGCTCTAAACCTGAAAAGCCTGAGGGGACGTTTTGGACCATGTCTTAGATACTACAGCAATAAAATAATTGCTTGTATATAAGCAAGAGGCAAGCCAGCTTTATAGTGCTGGCTAAAGTTTAATTATTAGCGCCAATTTCTTTGGTTAATAACTCAATATTACGTTGATGCGCGTCAACATCGGCTTGTAATCCGCCCATTTTTTCTTCAAATTTAGGCACATTGCGGAATGTTGAAGTCGTGCCGTTAGCATTTCTTTTTTGATAAACTTCAGGCTTAGATTCGCCCTCAATATAAGCTTCTTTTGCTTTGGCTAACGCTTGTTTTTCGGCTTCTAGTTCGGCTTGTAAAATCTCTTTGCGTTTGTTATCACGTTGGTTTTGTGTGCCAGCATCCACCTTAGGAAAGCTGGCTGGCGTGGCTGTTTTGGCTTGCGATGCGCGTTTGCTGTCGCGAATTGGCGCGCTATTATCACCGCCAAAATTAGTATCGGCAGGCTCTAAATCTAATTTTTTTGCGCCTTTTAGTTTAACGTTTGAATAGGTCACTCGGCCTTCAGAATCCACCTGTTTATAAATCTCGGCATGCACCAGTGCGGGCATTGTAAATGCCAATAATAGAACGCTCGTAATTGTTAATTGTTTATTCATAGCAATAGTTTAGATGAGACTGTTACACTTAGCAACGAAGTATTTGTTAAAATGGTTGACGTACATTAAGCCTACGCAAATGCCAGCAAATCTATTTATTTATGCAAAAAAGCCAGAAAATTTCGAAAAATAAAAAAAGGGCAACTTACGCTGCCCTTTTTTGGTGCTTAAACTAACTTAGTAATTAAATTAGCAGCTGTAATACAAACCAAACTCAACTGGATGTGGTGTTTGACGTAACTTAGTGACTTCTTCCATTTTCAATGTAATGTATGAATCAATCCAGTCATCGGTAAACACGCCGCCACGGGTTAAGAACTCACGGTCTTTGTCCAAATGCTCTAAAGCTTCTTCTAATGAAGCACAAACGGTTGGAATCAAAGCATCTTCTTCTGGTGGAAGATGGTACAAATCTTTTGTTGCTGGCTCACCTGGGTGAATTTTGTTTTGTACGCCATCTAAACCAGCCATTAACAAGGCTGAGAATGCTAAGTATGGGTTAGCGATTGGATCTGGGAAACGCGCTTCAACACGGCGAGCTTTATCAGAATGCACAAACGGAATACGAATAGCTGCAGAACGGTTTTTAGCAGAATAAGCTAATTTTACTGGCGCTTCGTAATGTGGCACTAAGCGTTTGTATGAGTTGGTACCTGGGTTAGTAATGGCGTTTAATGCGCGTGCATGTTTGATAATGCCGCCAATGTAGTACAACGCGAAATCACTTAATCCAGCATAGCCGTCGCCTGCGAACAGGTTTTTGCCATCTTTCCAAACAGATTGGTGAACGTGCATACCAGAACCGTTATCGCCAAACATGGGTTTTGGCATAAATGTAGCTGTTTTGCCATATGCGTGAGCTGTGTTCAATACTACGTATTTAAGGATTTGAGTCCAGTCAGCACGTTGTGTCAATGTGGCAAATTTAGTACCAATTTCACATTGGCCAGCCGTTGCCACTTCATGGTGATGCACTTCAACAGGCACGCCCATCGCTTCTAATGTTAAACACATGGCAGAACGCACATCTTGCAATGAATCGACTGGTGGAACTGGGAAATAGCCGCCTTTAACTGCTGGGCGATGGCCAGTATTACCGCCTTCAAATTTTTCGCCTGATGACCAAGCCGCTTCTTCAGAATTGATTTTGACAGAGCTGCCGTGCATATCCACAGACCAGTTGATTGAATCAAAAATAAAGAATTCTGGCTCTGGGCCAAAGTAAGCGGTATCGCCTAAACCACTTGATTTTAAATATGCTTCAGCACGTTTTGCCAAGCTACGTGGGTCGCGGTCGTAACCTTTACCATCGGTTGGGTCAACTACGTCACAAGTTAAAATTAATGTTGGCTCGTCCATAAATGGATCGATATTGGCTGTTGATGGGTCAGGCATCAACTGCATGTCAGAGGCTTGAATGCCTTTCCAACCAGCGATTGAAGAGCCATCAAACGCATGGCCTTCAGTAAATTTTGATTCATCAAACGCTGAAACAGGCACTGTTACGTGTTGTTCTTTACCACGCGTATCGGTAAAACGAAAATCAACAAACTTGATGTCGTTTTCTTTTACCATTTTCATTACATTTGCAACTGACATTGATCTCTCCTAGATTCTAAATGACGGACTTTAATTGATGCGTAACGATTTGTAATTCGTTGGGTAAATTGTATGGCTTAAATTAATTAGTCAAAAAATGACTGGCAATTTGTACGCAAACTTTTAACTAGGTATTTTAGCAGGAACTGTGCCAGCTAAAAATAGCAAAAAGTCGCTTTGTAGCACTCACTTTGCAAATAAAGCCAAAATAACACGCACATGTATTGAGCACGCTAAGTTATTTTGCACTAAATTGGTGCAAAATTAAAAGCTTGCAAAAGTGCGCTACAAAGCATCCCGTGATTATTGGTTTTTCGCGCTATAATTTATTCAAATTTTTACAGATGGAAAATTGCCATGCAATTAATGAGTGAGCTGCTTAAAGCGGCCAAACAGCGCGCCGCCAGCAAAAATTTGCCTTACGCGGGTGAACTAAGCCCACAAGAGGCATTTGCCCTTTTGCAGCAAGACAGCAATGCCGTATTAATTGATGTGCGCAGCCAAGCTGAGCTGGATTTAGTTGGTCGCGTGCCCAATGCAGCGCATATTGAATGGGCGTTTTACCCTGGTATGATTGCAAACGCGGATTTTGCAACGCAATTGCAAAGCCAAATCAATCAAAATCAGACCATTATTTTTATGTGTCGCACTGGCGGAAGAAGCCATAATGCCGCGCTAGTGGCTCAGCAATTGGGTTACAGCCAAGCTTACAATATGTTAGAAGGTTTTGAAGGCGAGGCGAATACAGCCAAGCAACGTACCTTAATTAACGGCTGGAAACACGCCAATTTGCCTTGGACCAACTGATTTATGACAGATAAGTATGCTGTCATCGGCAATCCTATTGGTCATAGCAAATCGCCCATTATTCATGTCGCGTTTGCCAAGCAAACCAATCAAGATATGAGCTATGAAGCAATACAAGCGCCGCTAGATGGATTTAAAGCAACGATTAAAGAGTTAATCGCGCAGGGTTACAAAGGTGCAAACGTAACGGTTCCATTTAAGTTTGAGGCGTTTAAATTGTGCGATGAATTAACGCAACGCGCGCAGCTGGCGGGTGCGGTGAACACGCTAACGTTTAAGCAAAACAAAATTGTTGGCGATAATACCGATGGTGTGGGTTTGGTGTCTGATATCACTCAAAACTTAACTGTCACAATTAATCAAAAATCGGTCTTGTTAATGGGCGCTGGTGGCGCGGCTTATGGCGTGGTTTTACCTTTGTTGGAAGCAGGCGCACTATTGTCTGTTGCCAATCGAACGCCTGAAAAAGCCGTGCAGCTGGCCAATATATTCAATCAATTTTCACTTGGTTTGGCTAAAGTAAAAGCAGGTGAATTCAATCTTTTCAAAAATCAGCCGTTTGATATTGTTATTAACGCAACATCAACTGGATTAACCGACGATTTGCCGAATATTAGCGCTAATAACTTTGCCAAAAATGCTTTAGCCTACGACATGATGTATGGCCGCGAAACGCCTTTTATGGCGCTGGCTAGAGCAGCAGATGCGCAAGTGGGCGATGGCTTGGGTATGTTGGTGGAACAAGCGGCGGAAGCATTTTATAGCTGGCGCGGCGTACGCCCAGACACACAATCGGTTATTCGAATGTTTAAAGCGCTGCCAATGGGCATATCATAAATGCTTCGCTGGCTACTTAACAGCAGGCCTAAAGCAAAGCCGCTTGGTTTTTGGGGTTACTTCAATCGCGCTATCGTCGTGTTTTTAGCGTGGCTGGTTTTATATCAGTTATGGATTTTTTTGCATATTTGCTGGTGGATTAAGTTTAATCCAAGCTCAAGTGCATTTATGGAAAGTAGACTTGAAATTATTCAAGACTCTAAGCCAGATGCCGAATTGAGGCATAAATGGGTGAATTACGAAAAAATATCCACACACCTAAAACGCGCCGTTATTGCCAGCGAAGATGCAAAATTTAAGCAACACGAAGGCTTCGATTGGGAAGGAATTGAAAAAGCGTATGAAAAAAATATCAAAAAAGGCAAGATTGTAGGCGGCGGCTCAACCATTAGCCAGCAACTAGCCAAAAATTTATTTTTATCCAGCGGTCGCACACCTTGGCGCAAAGCAGAAGAGGCGGTGATTACGTTAATGCTAGAAAAAATGCTCAGCAAACGCCGAATATTAGAGATTTATCTGAACATGATTGAATGGGGTAATGGCGTATTTGGCGCAGAAGCGGCCGCAAAACATTACTTTAAAACCACGGCAAATGGCTTAGGTAAACCCGAAGCGGCAAAATTGGCAGCCATGATTCCAAACCCACGTTTTTACGATGATCACCGCAATACACGCTACTTAAACCGTCGCACCGCCACTATACAGGCTAGAATGCGACTGGTAGAAGTGCCATAGTTGCGGGCGTTTTCATGGACACGCCTATGATTTTTTACATTTTTGTTTTACTAGGCTCAGGCTTTTATTTCTACAATATGGTATTTTTTAGATAAGGTAATTTTGTGCCCAATATCTTTGGCATTTTAGTTTTTTACAGCTGGCCTTTGGTTGTATTTTGGTTGTTGTCTAAATACCCCACAAAGCAAGCCATCTTTTTGTCTATTACGCTTGCCATTATGTTTTTACCCAATGGATTTTCTGTCGATTTTCCGTTGATTCCACCTATCGATAGAGAAACCTTAACGGCTCTTTCATTGGCTGTTTTTCTATTTTTTACAGGCAAAAAATTCAAATTATTTCCGCCTGGTATCCCATCCAAAATACTCATTGGCTATTTAATCGTATTGGTGATATCGACAGAGCTCAATTCTGATGCCTTTGTGATTGGAGATAAATTCTTTCCTGCGCTGACCCATCATGATGCGTTTTCAACGATTGTGAGATCTTTACTGTCCTTAATGCCATTTTTTCTGGGTAGATTTTTCTTAAATAATGTAGAAGATAATGAAAAGATTTTTAAATCTTTAGTCATTTTAGGGCTTATTTATACGCCATTTATGTTGATTGAATTAAGGCTAAGCCCGCAATTTCAAAATTGGGTGTATGGTTATTCAAACATTGATTTCTTGCAGCAAATGCGCAATGAAGGATACAGGCCAACTGTGTTCTACGGGCACGGATTAAACTTAGCATTTTGGGTTTCAACTTGCGTCATTGCAGCAGTTGCCCTGCAAAAAAATAAAGTACGTGTATCTATGTTTTCTGCGTCAAAGGTAGTGATTTACCTAAGCATAATTTTAATCCTGTGTAAAACTTGGTCTGCTATGGCATACGCCTTGGTAGGTTTGCTGCTTATTTTTAAATTAAAGCCCGTTAAGCAAACTAAGTGGGCATTAATAATTGCCATTATCGTATTTACCTACCCCGCTGCTAAAATTTCAGGAATATTTCCTGATCGCGCAATTATCAGTACTATTCAACAATACAGTCCTGAACGAGCGCAGTCATTGGAATTTAGGTTTGATAATGAAACGATTTTGCTGGCGCGTGCAATGGAAAGGCCTTATTTCGGCTGGAATAGCTGGGGTAGAAATAGAGTTTATGATGCCGGTGGTAAAGATGTCAGTGTAACTGATGGCAAATGGATAATTGAGTTAGGTATTAATGGTTTTATGGGTTTTATATTCTTTTATATCATTTTGCTGATGCCTTTATATTACGCGCATAAAAATATTGAAAATATTGAAGACCCCCGACAGAAAGTTTATTTTGCAGCCCTAGCTATTATGCTGGCTATCTGCATTTTTGACTCTGTGCCGAATACAGGTATGGGGGTGATGCATTGGCTATTTGCTGGAGCCTTATTGGGTCAATCAGAGATGTTAGCTAAACAAAAGAAATTAGCAGTTAGCAAAAATTCAAAACCATTCGGCCAGCAAAGGTAAAACTAACACGCAGTATTAGCATTATTTTAGTACTTACTTCCAACCTAAAGCTTTAAACCTAATACAGTTGAAATAACTTAGTAGGTTTAAAGCATCGGTTTTAAATATTTCCCCGTATAGCTTTGTGTGTTTTCGGCCAAGGTTTCTGGTGTGCCAACGCCCACCACTATGCCGCCGCCATCGCCGCCTTCTGGGCCCATATCTATCAGCCAATCGGCGGTTTTAATCACGTCTAAGTTGTGTTCAATAATCACAATCGTGTTGCCAGCATCGCGTAAGCGATGAATCACATCTAACAATAATTGGATATCGGCAAAGTGTAAGCCGGTGGTGGGTTCATCCAAAATATACAGTGTGCGGCCAGTGTCGCGTTTGCTTAATTCCAATGAAAGCTTTACACGTTGGGCTTCGCCGCCGCTTAGAGTGGTGGCCGATTGGCCTAAAGTAATATAGCCCAAGCCAACATCCAGCAAGGTTTTAAGTTTGCGTGAAATGACTGGTTGCGCTTGGAAAAAGTCATGCGCTTGTTCCACGGTCATTTCCAGTACTTCGCGAATATTTTTGCCTTTAAAGTTAATCTCCAGCGTTTCGCGGTTATAACGTTGGCCTTTGCACACATCGCATGGCACATAAACGTCGGGTAAAAAGTGCATTTCCACGCGAATTACGCCATCACCTTGGCATGCTTCGCAGCGCCCACCTTTAACATTAAATGAATATCGGCCAGGCCCATAGCCGCGTGCACGGCTTTCTGGAACGCCTGCAAATAAATCACGGATTGGCGTGAATAAGCCTGTGTAAGTAGCCGGATTTGAGCGCGGCGTACGGCCGATTGGGCTTTGGTCTACATCGACCACTTTGTCAAAAAATGCTAAGCCATCAATTTCGCTAAAGGGCGCAGGTTCTGTATTGCTGCCGTATAAATGCTGGGCTACAACGCGGTATAAAGTATCGTTAATTAATGTAGATTTGCCAGAGCCAGAAACACCCGTCACGCAGGTAAGTAAGCCAACGGGGATTTCAACAGAGACATCACGCAAATTGTTGCCAGTGGCGTTTGATAACTTTAACCAACGCGCTGGGTCTGGTTTGGTGCGGGTTTTTTTGTATTCGATTTGTTTTTTTCCGCTTAAATATTGGCCAGTGAGCGAGTTTGGATTGGCTAAAATTTCGGCTGGCGTTCCTTCAGCGACAATCTGGCCGCCGTGCTCGCCTGCGCCAGGGCCAATGTCCACCACATAATCGGCTTCTAAAATCGCGTCATGGTCATGCTCAACCACAATCACGCTATTGCCAATATCGCGCAGGCGTTTTAGGGTTTCCAGCAATCGGTCATTGTCGCGTTGGTGCAAACCAATACTGGGTTCATCTAACACGTACATCACGCCTGTTAGGCCGCTGCCTATTTGGCTAGCTAGGCGGATACGTTGTGCCTCACCGCCTGATAACGTTTCTGCAGAACGCGAAAGCGATAGATATTCCAAACCAACATTGGTTAAGAATTTAAGGCGATTTTCAATCTCTTTGACGATTTTGTCGGCAATCGCTAGTTTGGCGCCTTCTAGTTTGAGCGACTCAAAAAATTTCAGCGCGACTTTTAATGGCACTTCGCAAACTTGGTGAATATTTTGGCCACCCACTTTTACATGACGCGCTTCGCGACGTAAACGCGTGCCACTGCATTCTGGGCAGGCTTGGTTGTTTAAATATTTTGATAATTCTTCGCGCACAGCGGTTGAATCGCTTTCGCGGTAACGGCGTTGCAGGTTATTTAAAATGCCTTCAAACGTATGCGTTTTGCTAAAGAATGTGCCGCGTTCATTTAGGTATTTAAAGGCCACAACTTCGCGTCCGCTACCATTTAATAGAACATCTTGAATCGGAACAGGCAATTCTTCAAACGCCATTTCCAAATCAAAATTATAGTGCGCCGCCAAGCTTTGCAGCATTTGAAAGTAAAACTGGTTACGTTTATCCCAACCTTTAATCGCGCCACTGGCTAACGATAAAGTCGGAAAAGCCACCACGCGTTTAGGGTCAAAAAAGCTGATATTGCCTAAACCATCGCACTTAGGGCAAGCGCCCATTGGATTGTTAAAACTGAATAGGCGCGGCTCTAATTCGGCTAGTGAGTAATCACACACAGGACAAGAAAACTTGGCTGAAAATAGATGCTCTTTATCGGTATCCATTTCAACCGCTATGGCTTTGCCTTCGGCCAAACGCAATGCCGTTTCAAATGATTCAGCAATACGCTGCTTTAAATCCGCTTTCACTTTAATGCGGTCAATCACTACATCAACAGAATGTTTAACCGTTTTGGTTAATTTCGGTAACTCATCCATTTCATAAATTTTGCCATCCACGCGCACGCGCACAAAACCTTGCGCTTTTAATTGCTCAAATAAATCCACTTGCTCGCCTTTGCGATTGGCCACCACAGGCGCCAATATCATCAACTTGGTGTCTTCTGGCAGATTTAAAACGCTATCCACCATTTGGCTAACGGTTTGCGCTTCTAGCTTAATATTGTGATCTGGGCACTCTGGGTCGCCAGCGCGCGCATAAAGCAGGCGCAAATAATCGTGAATTTCGGTCACAGTGCCCACAGTTGAGCGCGGATTGTGCGAAGTGGATTTTTGCTCAATCGAAATCGCTGGCGATAAGCCTTCAATCAAGTCCACATCAGGTTTATCCATTCGCGCCAAAAACTGACGCGCATACGCTGAAAGACTTTCTACATAACGCCGCTGGCCTTCTGCATATAAAGTATCAAACGCTAAACTGGATTTACCAGAGCCAGAAAGCCCAGTAATAACGACCAATTTATTGCGCGGAATATCCAGCGAAATGTTTTTGAGATTGTGCGTGCGAGCACCGCGTATTTTGATATATTCCATCTAGCTTTATCGAAAATTAAGGCAACCTGTTAATATACGCAATTATTGTGTTTTCAGCTAAATTTTTCTGTAATAAAAATCGATAACCAAAACATCCCATGCAAATCTCCGACAAAATGACGCCAACAGAGTTGCGTTCCACCATCAGTTTGGCCTCAATTTATGGCCTGCGCATGTTGGGTATGTTTTTAATTCTGCCTATTTTTTCGGTGTATGCCGAAACATTAAAAGGCGGTAGCAACCACACTTTAATTGGCTTGGCGCTTGGTGCGTATGGTTTAACGCAAGTGTTATTGCAACTACCATTTGGCATAGCTTCTGATAAATTCGGCCGCAAAAAAGTGATTTATATTGGCTTGGTTTTATTTATTATCGGTAGCGTGGTCGCCGCATTGGCAACCGATATTTATATGGTGATTATTGGCCGCGCCATTCAAGGTGCGGGTGCGGTTTCTGCTGTAGTAACAGCGTTGGTGGCCGATTTAACACGCGAAGAACACCGCACCAAAGCCATGGCGATGATTGGCGGCACTATTGGTATTACGTTTGCGCTATCTCTTGTGGCTGGACCTTTGCTTAATCAGTGGATTGGCGTTTCAGGCATTTTTTGGATGACGGCCGTGTTGTCGGCTTTGGCTATTCTGGTGATTAAATATTACGTGCCAGACCCAGTGTTAAGCCAGTTTCATTCTGATGCGCAAGCCGCACCCGAAAAAATGAAAAGCGTGCTGCGTGATAGACAATTATTACGCCTAAATTTTGGTACTTTTTCATTGCATGCCGCGCAAATGGCCATGTTTATTGTGGTGCCGTTTGCCTTAACTGAAACCAGCGGCATGAATGTAAATAGCCATTGGCAGGTGTATCTACCAGTTTTAATCGCGTCTTTTGTATTGATGTTGCCACCTATTATTATTGGCGAAAAACGCGCAAAGCTGAAAACTGTGTTTATTGGCGCGGTGGCTTTAATGTTGGTTGCACAAATTTTATTCGCCAGCACCATTCACCAATTTTGGGGCGTGGTCATCTCGCTTCTAGTTTACTTTACCGCGTTTAATATTTTAGAAGCTTCGTTGCCATCATTAATTTCAAAAATGGCACCCGCCGCTTCAAAAGGCACGGCAATGGGCGTGCATAGCACCGCGCAATCTTTTGGCATATTTTTGGGCGCGGTTGTAGGTGGTTATTTATCGCATCGATTTGGCTACTCGGCCGTTTTTATTTTTTGCGCTGTGTTAATGTGTATTTGGTTAGTGTTAACTTTTGGTATGATTACGCCACCTGCGGTGCGCACAAAAATGTATCACTTAAGCGATTTAAACGCGCAGCAAGCAAGCACGCTTGCCCAAGACATAGCCCAAATGGCGGGTGTTTATGAGGCGGTAGCGATTGCGCAAGAACAGCTGTTGATTGTTAAAGTAAATAATCAACAAAGTGCCGATAGCCAAGCGTTAATAGAGCAGAATATTTTAAAATTGATAGGGAGAGAGACTAATGGCATCAGTTAATAAAGTGATTTTAGTGGGCAATTTAGGTCGCGACCCAGAAGTGCGCTACATGCCAAACGGTGAAGCGGTAGCCAATTTTAGTATTGCAACGACAGAAAACTGGAAAGATAAATCCGGCGTTAAACAAGAAAAAACCGAATGGCACAATATTGTGATGTACCGCAAATTAGCCGAAATTGCTGGTGAATATCTTAAAAAAGGCCGCCCAGTATATGTAGAAGGCCGCTTGCAAACCCGCAAATGGGAAAAAGATGGCGTAACGCGTTATAGCACCGAAATTATTGCTGATAGCATGCAAATGTTAGGCGGAAAAGACAGTGGTGGTTCAAATGCCAGCTATGACGGCGGAATGGATCAAGGCGGTGGCCAAGATGAGTTTAACCAAGCGCCAGCTCGTCAATCTGCACCAGCCAGCCAGCCAGCGGCAAAACCAGCCGCATCACAGCCAAGCAGCAATTTTGACGACTTTGAGGACGATATTCCATTTTAGGACCTACCTATAACAATTGTGTAAACAAACCCTTTTAATGTTATTAGTTATTAGGGAGTTAGATACATTTAATTCCCTATCTACTACAGAGTAGAAATAATATTGAATTAAAAAGTGGGGGGTGTATAGGCATTCCAAATGTTTACGATATTTTCCATTTTCGCTCTCTTGGCAAGTGCAATAAACTCAAAAC
>JAYWCF010000159.1:0-14147 GCA_043780715.1 Methylotenera sp.
AATCTGCATAAAGCGCTCTCGGCCAGCCCAGTTAAGCTTATGACAGGCGCGGGTTAAATCGGCAATGCGCAAATTAAAGGCAATGCCATGGTTGTAAGCATGAATACGCGCGGTATCGATTAGCGAAAAACTTAAGGTTTTATTGCTGGCGGTATTCACCAAAATATTGCCGCCAGATAAATCTCTAAAATGCACGCCGCGGCTATGCATGGTGTGGCAATACTGCGCCAACTGTGCATATACGGATTCAGGGTTTAAGCCCAAATAATCAAATTCACCTCAGCCAGATAACACAAACATTTGCCAGCTTGCCAGTGGCTTCAACTCGCTAAAACTTCCACAATATCAAACTTAAGCACAAAAGCCACAGAACGACCAAACCCAACAACAGTATGCTGAAAATTGGCGTGAATGGGCATGGTTTATGCTGAAGCTTCAAAATTGATTGCTATACTTTTCTAAAGTTAGCTGAACAGTGCTTTTTAAAATCTAAAATTAGTCTAGATTAATCTGTGTGCAATTTAAATAGCGAAATTAGTGCTTCTGACGCAGACGATGGCGCGCGAGTAGGCTAATTGCTACTAAAATAAAAGTGCCAAATATAAATGTGATGTAAATAATGGGCACATTGTTTTTTTCTAAAGCGATATACAAGCCGATTAAGGTCATCATGCAAAAATTCTCAAAAAAGTTTTGCACCGCCACCGCGTTGCCCGCACCCACTGTTTCATGGCCGCGTTCTTGCAATAATGCATTAAGCGGCACTACATAAAATCCGCCCGCCGCTCCAATTAATATTAATAGGCCAATGGCGATGTAAAGTTGCGTGCTGTGCGCAAATAGCATAATCAATACGCCAATTAATAGGCCAGCTGGTAATACGCGGTTTACGTGTTCTAGGCGAATAAAGTTGGCGGCCAATGCGGCGCCAATGGCAATGCCAATAGCAACCGCGCCGCTTAAATTGGCGGGCATGCTTAAATCGTTAATGCCCAGCGCTACCGGCACCCACGCTACTAATAATAGGCGCAAGGTAGAACCGGTACCCCAGAAAACGCTAGAGCCTATCAGTGAAAAGCGCGCGTCTTTGTTTGTAGATAGCACTTTCAACGCCTCTAAAAACTCTTTTACCATTTTAGGTGGTGATAACTTTGTATCAGGCCGTGCAATGGGTAAGCGCGGTATAAAAGTATTGGCGATGGCGGCTAACAGATAGCAGGCGCAAATGGCAAACAAGGCCATGCTGACAGAACTATCGGCAAGTTTGCCGCCCAAAACCGCGCCCAATAAAATGGCCACAATGGTAGAGCCTTCAATCAAACCGTTGGCTTTAACTAATTTTTCGGCGCTCACTAGCTCGCTTAATATGCCATATTTGGCTGGTGAATAAGCGGCAGCGCCAACACCTACAAGGCCATATGCAAGCAAGGGGTTTAAGCCCAATACCATGGCAGATGCGCCCAATAGCTTGAGTAAGTTGGCAATCAACATCACCCGCCCTTTGGGAAAGCCATCGGCAAAAGGGCCAACAAACGGCGCTAATAAAATAAAGGCCACCACAAAGAATTCTTGCAATAATGGAATTTGCCAATTGGGTGCTAATTGCGATTTCAGCAACGCAATCGCTGCAAATAGCAGCGCGTTATCGGCTAATGCCGATATAAATTGCGCAATTAAAACCGCAACCATGCCGCGCGAAAACAATTGGCCAGATGTTGTGTTTTGATGAACTATCATTATTATTCTATGAAATAAAGTTCGTGTAAAAAGTTTTGGTTTCAAATACCTTGGCAGGAAATGATTTGCCTTCAAATCGCAGTAAACGTTTTAATGCAAAATCAAATAATAGCGGGTTGTAAAAACGCATATTTTCTAAAAACTCAGATTCTTCTGTCGTTAATAGTTGCTGGCTCACCAATTGTTTTAATGAGATTAGAGGCAAAATACCAGGTAGAGGGTAGTCAGAGCCGTTGAGAAGTCTGTGGTGTAAATCGGTGCGTTGTAAAAGTGGCTTGATGGTCCACGCGTGATTGAATAAAGTGATAGCAGATATTTCACCAAATAATAGGTTTTCGTATTGTGGCGTGTCCATCATGCGTAAAAATAAATCAAAACTCTTTACTTTTTTGTTGCCATTATCGTAATCAATATCTTCGCCATCCGAAGCGCAATGCGCTAAAACCACCCGCACCCCTGCATCTAATGCGCGGCGTAATTTAAGCGGGTTGGCATCTTCTTGATTTCCGCCTTGTACAGCACTTTCGCGGCCAGTATGGCAAATAATTGGCATATCAAGACGTGCGCATGCCGCATAAAAGGCATCGCATTTAGGGTTGGCTGGGTCTATACCCATGCCTTGCGGTAGCCATTTAATGGCCTTTGCACCTTGTGCTTTAGCATTTGTTATCGCCTCTATGGCATCTGTTCTGTAAGGGTGAATGCTGCAGACCCATTCAAATCGATTGGCATATTCACTTGCTATTTTTTGCGCGTATTGATTGGGGATATAAAAAATAGAGTTATCTTTAACTGGCCGTCCAGCTTCATCATGAAACCAATCAAATGCAAACAGCATTAGTTTAAAACCTGCTGGCATATCCTCCAATTGTGTCAGCATGCGCTTTATTGTGCTGTTATCAATATCGTCATCTATTGCACAACTGCCGTTCATGTAAAAGCTTTTTTGCACTTTTAAGATAGGATGCCAGTTGCTATCCATATTCGGATTAAACCAAATACCACTTGCCGTATCGCCCGTTCCAACTAGGTGTACATGGCTATCCCATACTTGGTCCGGCTCAATTCCCGCCCAAATTTGTTGCATAAAAGGATGGTGTTGAATAGCATGGGGTAATTTATTTAAGCAAGGGTTTAATAAGCCTTGCTCTGGCCAAAATTTTAATCCAGCGAAGCTCAAACCCGACAACCCAAGCAGGCCAAGCCCTTGCAGAAACTGGCGGCGCTGCATTAAGCGGCTTCGGCCATTTGTTTTAACGATACATAATCGGTTTTACCTGTGCCTAATAATGGTATTTCATCAATACGGATGATTTTGCGTGCAATGGCGATTTCTGGCTGTTTTAAGTTTTTAGCTACCATCTGTAAATCTTCACGTTTTAAGGCGGGGTCGGTGGTGAATAAAACAATGGTTTCGCCGCGTTGCGCATCTAAAAGTGTGCTGGCCGCATGTTGATGCTCTGGCGCAGCGGTGCTGGCAATTTTTTCGACCACCTCTAACGACACCATTTCGCCGGCTACTTTAGCAAAACGTTTTTCGCGGCCTTGTATTTGAACAAAGCCCTGCGCGTCAATCGTTACAATATCGCCTGTGTTATACCAGCCGTTTTCTACTGGTTTAAGTACGCCTGGCGCATCAAATAGGTAATAGCCCATCATTACGTTTTCGCCGCGCACATGCAGTAATCCACCAGCTTCAATACCAGGAACCGCTTCTAATTTATGTTCTAAGCCCGGTACAAATTGGCCAACAGTGCCGTTTAAATTGCTCATTGGCGTGTTGGCCGAAACAACAGGCGCGCATTCTGTGGTGCCATAGCCTTCTAAAATGCGGATACCAAATTTTTCCATATAGGTTTTACGCACCTCTTCTTGCAGTTTTTCAGCACCGGCAATTACTAAGCGCAGCTTGTAAAAATCGTAAGGGTGGGCAAATTTGGCATATTGGCCTAAAAAGGTGCTGGTTGAAAATAATACGGTGCAACCACGGTCGTAAATAACTTCAGGAATCACTTTATATTGCAGTGGTGATAGAAAAACCAAAATTTTGATGCCATTAAGTAAGGGCATTAATGCGCCGGTAAAGCCAAAAGCATGGAAAATCGGTAGCGACATCATAAATTTGTCAGATGGATTAAAATCCACAATCGCCATGACTTGCGCGATGTTGGCCAAAATGCTTTGATGCGAATGCACTACGCCTTTTGGTTTGCCTTCACTGCCCGACGTAAATAACACCACAGCGGGTTGATTAGGCTCGCTTATTTCCATTGCCACGCGCGGATAATGCAAGGCATAACCCATTAACCATGCGCGATCTAACATGCTATATTTAGCGCGTAGGTCTTCTAAATAGACAATATTTAGATGCGCTAAATGCGCGATATCGTCATGTAAATTAGCGGTTTCAACAAACTTGTGCGAGGTAATCACGGTTTTAACATTGGCCGCAATACAAGCGTTTAGCATGCCCGCCCCGCCTGCCGTAAAGTTAAGCATGGCGGGTACGCGGTTAAATGCGCTCATGCCTAAAATAAGCGCTAACGTATTGGTGAGGTTTGGCATCAACACGCCCACCGTTTCACCCCGCACACTAATTTTGGTGGTTAAACGCCCAAGCGCCAAACTTTTTTTAAGCACCGCTTGATACGATTCTTCTTCCTCGTTCATGTCTTCAATCACTTTATAGCTACCGTCAAATTTATCGACAGCATCTAAAAAGGCTTCAAACAAAGTGCGACTTTTTTGCGTTTGAAATAGCATTTGTTGCATCACATTGCGCATGCTTTCACCCGCTACTCGGCGGCGCTGTTTTGCGGTTAATTTGGCTAGCGGGTTGTGCGGGATATCAATGCGCGTGACAGGCTGAATGGTTAAGGTTACTTTTGGAAAAATTTTGCGCGGGTGGTGTTCTGATAATCGACCAAAATACGATTCGGCTGCGCCATCGACATGAACAGGCAAAATGATGGCACCGGTTTTAGCGGCAACAAAACCGGGGCCGTCGTAAACTTTCATTAAAGCGCCGGTTAAGGTAATGCGACCTTCTGGAAAAATCACCACGTTTTGGCCTGATTCCAGCAACTTAATGACTTTTTTCATGGCAAGCGGCGAGCTAGGATCGACCGCCAAATAAGGTGTTAAGCGCAAAAACTGTCTAAACCACCAGCTTTTTAACACCGTTTTATGCACCACAAACGTGGCTGATAAAGGCAAATAAAGGCCTAATAAAAAACCATCTAATAGCGATTCATGATTAGCAATAATCAATAATCCTCTGGTATGCGGGATATTCTCTAAGCCGCGCACTTTCACGCTAAATAGAAATTTGCAGATTAATCGTAACAAACTCGCCAACATATTTTCCCCTTATTTTTATTAAGTTTCGGTATTTATATAGGTCAATACTAATTGTAGTGCATTTGAGACATACGTTTTATCAATCCTAAAAAAAACTTCTTTGCCAATTTTTTCAGATTGTAAAGCGCCACTGCTTTGTAATATTTTTAAATGATGCGTAACCGCGGTGCGGCTTAAGGTGGATGCGGCGACTATTTGTAAGGTGCTCAGCCGTTCGTTTGCCTCAAACGCCAACAATATGCGTTGCCGATGCGCATCGCCTAGCGCAATAAATAGCGCTGCTGTGTTTTGCCATGCCGTTGGAATAGTGAGTATTTGCTTCATAACTATATAATTAGATATTTAGTTTTGTGTGTCAAGCATTATTTTTGGGTTAATGTTTTTAAGTTGATACTATTTTCTAAAGCAGACCATCTGTAAACTAATCGCACAAACAAAAACGGACGCCGAAGCGTCCGTTTTTTTATTAATCAAACTTAATGGTTTAGTAATTTAACCATTAAGCCGATTGTTAATTATGAATGATAAGCGCGCTCACCATGTTCAGTGGTATCTAAGCCTTCACGCTCTGATTCTTCTGATACACGTAAACCGATTACTAGATCAATAATTTTAAGTGAGACAAATGCAACCACACCTGAAACCACAATCGCTGTACCTACCGCCCAAATTTGCGCGGTCATTTGTGCACCAAAGTCGTAAGCTGCTACGCCGTTTGCTACATAATCTACAACGCCTGCGCCGCCAAGTGCTGGGTTAACAAACACACCTGTTAACAAGGCACCCACAATACCGCCTACCGCATGCACACCAAATACATCAAGCGCATCATCATAACCAAACATGTATTTCACTTTTGCCACAAAGAAGTAGCAGATTGGTGAAACCACTAAGCCGATAATAATGGCACCCATTGGGCCTACAAAACCACATGCTGGGGTAATAGCAACCAAGCCAGCGACAGCACCAGAAGCAGCGCCTAGCATCGATGGTTTACCTTTTAACAACCACTCAGAGAATGTCCAAGATAATGTTGCCGCACCCGTTGCAATAGTTGTGTTGATTAATGCTAATGCCGCGTAACCGTTGGCTTCTAAGTTAGAGCCAGCATTAAAGCCGTACCAACCCACCCACAATAATGCGGCACCAACCATGGTTAAGGTTAAGCTGTGCGGTGTCATTGCTTCTTTGCCGTAGCCAATACGTTTACCTAATACATAAGCAGCTACTAAACCAGCCACACCAGCATTAATGTGCACAACCGTACCACCAGCAAAATCTAATGCACCTTTAGCCCATAACCAACCAGCGTTTGCTAAAACAGTGTTTAACGATTCAGCTGTTGTGATGGCGTCAGGGCCGTCCCAATACCAAACCATGTGCGCCATTGGCAAGTAAGCAAATGTGAACCATAAAGCCACAAACGCTAATACCGCTGAAAACTTCATACGCTCTGCAAATGCACCAACAATTAGCGCTGGCGTAATAGCCGCAAACGTTAATTGGAAAGCCACAAAAGTAAGCTCAGGAATGTAAACACCTTTGCTGAACGTTGCCGCGATTGATTCAGGTGTAATGCCAGCCAAGAACGCTTTACCTAATCCGCCAAAGAATGGATTGCCGCCTGTGAAAGCCACGCTGTAACCATACAATGCCCATAAAACAGACATTAGCGAGAAAATCATAAACACTTGCATCAGCACAGAAAGCATATTTTTTTGGCGCACTAAACCGCCGTAAAATAAGGCTAAACCTGGAATCACCATCAAAGTCACCAACACGGTAGAAACCAACATCCATGTAGTGTCGCCTTTGTTTGGCACTGGTGTTGGCGCTGCTGCGGCCTCTACTGGTGCGGCTTCAGCTGGCATCGCTTCAGCAGGTACTGCTGCTGCGGCTGGCATTTCTTCGATAACTGCCGTGGCCGTTTCTGTGACTACTTCTACTGTGGCATCTGCAGCTGCTGGTAAATCTTCAGCAAAACTTGTACCAATTGCACCCGTACTAAGCAGAGCAATTAGCGATAAAACTGATAATATTTTTTTCATTTTATGCCCCTTAAAGTGCTTCAGGTCCGGTTTCACCGGTACGGATGCGATAAACTTGCTCTAGGTTAAATATAAAGATTTTGCCATCGCCAATTTTGCCTGTTGCGGCGGCTTTTTCAATCGCATCCACTACTTGATCCAGCATGTCATCTTTAATCGCAATTTCTAATTTAACTTTAGGCAAAAAATCCACCACGTATTCTGCGCCGCGGTAAAGTTCTGTATGGCCTTTTTGACGGCCAAAGCCTTTAACTTCGGTTACTGTAATGCCTTGAACGCCTATATTTGACAAGGCTTCACGCACCTCATCAAGCTTAAATGGCTTGATTATTGCCGATACAAATTTCATATTATTCCCCTATTGGCAGGTTGTTAAAAAAGCCAATTCGGTCAAACTGGCTTTTTTCTTTTCAATTAAAACTAATTTAGAACGTACGACCTACTGTAAGAATGACGCGGCCATCATTTAAATTCTTGCTGTCTGCTTTTGTAGACGTACCCTTTTTATTAAAGCTTGTGCCGCCATAGCCACGGTTACCCCAATAATCATCGTTGCTTGATTCTACGTAATACAAACCAGCGTTCCAGCCTTCTGATTTACCTATCGCGAACGATTTGCTCAAACCAATTTTCCAGTCCGTGTAATTTGGGCTTGTTGCATTTGAAATTGACGTACTTGGAAAGTTAATGCCGTCTTCAGAGAAGCCTAAATTCAACTTACCAGTCACATTTAAATGGCCTACGTGGCCAATTAATGTTAAACCACTAACTGGTAATGGATAAGCCGCATTTACCTCAACGTAAGTTGAGCCATTTGTGCTGCTATCCCAACCCGTTTTACGTTCAGCGCCAAACCAATCGCCCAACGTTACAGAAGCTTTTGCGCTTAACCATTTATATGAAACGCCAAAGTTGGCCTCATAAGTATTCCAACGACCACCACGCGGCGTTAAAGGTGTGTTAGCACCTTCAGGGCCACCAGAATTTGATGCGCGGTAATCTTTCCAGCTTCCACCTGGATAAAAATAGCCGTACAAACCAGCCGTGTAGCCTAAACCTTCAACTGAAGCAACAGTGCCGTTATACCCAGCATATGCATCTACTTCCAAGTTGGCATCTGGGTAGGTATTTGGTGTGACGTTTGAGCCCCACATACCGGCGTAAAATCCACTACTATGAGCAATATCAAAGCCACCTTGTACCGCTGGTTTATGGAAAGTTTGCGAAATACCACGGAAATAGTAATCAGAAACAAAGCCGATGTTTCCAGTAGCTGTCCAGTTTGAAGCTGGCTCAGCCGGTGCTGCCGCCACTGCTGCTGCAGGAGCGTCTTCTGCATTAGCAAAAGTTGGTACAGCGAAAATGCTTAGCACAGCGATTGATAATAACGAATTACGCATTGTCTATCCCCTAACGTTGTTTATAAATATTGAATTAGTTTTAACCACGTTGTTACCTAGCAAGGCGCATGCCAAGTAAATGATTAATAAAATCAACAACTTAAGTTTTCTATATAATTAATCGCGATATAAAAGTGCGTTGAAAATCTGGTAAACTAATTAAAAATCAGGAGAAATTACTATGTTTAACTCATCAAAAATAGAAGAATTATCTAATAAAATCAAAGAGATGGCCGCATCATCGCCTTTGGCAGACATGGATAAAAATATTCATGCACTAATTAAGGGCGCTCTCACCAAAATGGAGCTTGTTACGCGCGAAGAGTTTGACGTGCAAACAGAAGTTTTGCGCCACGCACGCGAACAGTTAGCCGCTCTTGAAGCAAAGCTAGAGGCATTAGAGCAAAAGCTTAATCAACAATGAGTTTGGCTGTGCTGCACAGCCGCGCGCTAAGCGGTATGGACGCGCCAGAGGTGGTAGTAGAGGTGCATCTGGCAAACGGCTTGCCCAGCTTTACCATTGTTGGATTGCCTGAGGCAGAGGTAAAAGAGAGCAAAGATCGCGTGCGCGCGGCGATTCAAACCGCGCAATTTGAGTTTCCTGCTAGACGAATTACGGTTAATTTAGCGCCAGCAGATTTACCAAAAGAAAGTGGCCGCTACGATTTACCGATTGCTTTGGGCATTTTGGCCGCCAGCGGACAGATTCCAAAAGACGCATTAGAACGTTATGAAATTGCAGGTGAGCTGGCGCTAACCGGTGAGTTGCGGCCAATTCGCGGTGCGCTGGCCATGACTTATCATATGGTGCATAAAACTGCGCATCACCAACGCGCGTTTATCTTGCCTCAAAATAGTGCGTTAGAAGCCAGCTTGGTAAAAGATGCACTGATTTACCCCGCCAATTCATTATTAGAAGTGTGTGCGCATTTAAGTGGGCATACCTTGTTGCAACAATATGTGGCAGAAACAGCCATACCCGTTAACCATTACCCCGATTTTAATGAGGTAAAAGGCCAATCGCAAGCCAAGCGCGCACTAGAAATTGCCGCAGCAGGTGGCCATAGCGTACTAATGACTGGTCCGCCCGGCACGGGAAAAAGCATGCTAGCAGCACGTTTTGCTGACATTTTACCCAGCATGACAGAGCAAGAAGCGCTAGAAAGTGCGGCTATTCAATCGCTAAACGGCGCTTATAAATTAGAAAATTGGAAACGCCGACCATTTAGAAGCCCGCACCACACCGCATCTGGCGTGGCTTTAGTGGGTGGCGGCGGAATTCCGCGCCCGGGTGAAATTTCATTGGCGCATCATGGTGTTTTGTTTTTAGATGAGCTGCCAGAGTTTGATCGAAAAGTGTTAGAGGTGTTGCGCTAGCCATTAGAAAGTGGCCGTATCACCATTAGCCGTGCCGCGCGGCAGGCTGATTTTCCTGCATCGTTTCAATTATTGGCGGCCATGAACCCATGCCCTTGCGGCTATTTAGGGCACTTTAATAATAAATGCCGCTGTACGCCTGATAACGTGGCGCGCTACAAATCTAAAATTTCTGGGCCACTGTTAGATAGAATTGACCTATTAATAACAGTGCCAGCCTTAAAAGAAGATGAATTAACATCGGCTAACGTGGCCGAAAATAGCGAAACGATTAGAAACCGTGTTGAAAAAGCGCGCCAAATCCAGCTAGATCGTCAAGGCAAAGCCAATTTTGCACTAGGCAGTTTAGAAATAGACGCGCATTGCCAGCCAGATGACGCAGGTTTAAACCTGCTAAAAACCGCGATTTCAAAATTAAATCTATCGGCTCGCGCCTATCATCGTATTTTAAAAGTGGCCAGAACCATTGCCGATTTAGCCGGTGACGCCGCCATTAAACCTGCCCATATTGCAGAAGCGGTGCAATACAGGCGCGGCGAAATTAATTAGCCATTTTAAAGCGCACAGAAAATATTGCGCCGTTGCCAGTGCCTTCGCTCAATAACTCAACTGTTGCCAAATGCCTTTCGGCAATCTCTTGCACGATCGTTAAACCTAAGCCACAACCCGATTGTTGCGAACCTAATACGCGGTAAAAGCGCTCAAACACCAGCGCTTGGTGCATTGGTGCAATGCCAATACCGTTATCTTTTACCGATAAATCAAATGTTGCATCACTTTGCATAATGCTAACCGTAATTTTGCCGCCAGCGGGCGTGTAATGAATGGCGTTATCGATTAAATTATTGATTAATTCGCGCAATAAAACGGCGTTGCCATTAATATTGGCCGATTTTAAAACACTGGCAAAACCCAAATCAATATTTTTTTCAATTGCTAAAGTAACCCATTCGGTAGCAACAGCTTGCGCTAGCTGACACAAATCAATGGGTTTTAAATCAAGTTGATAACTGGCATCTGGCTCTGCTTTGGCTAGGCTTAATAACTGGCTGACCAAGTGCGATAAATTGCCGCTGGCGATATTGATTTGCTCTAAGGCATGGTTTATTTTTTGAGGATCTTTCTCTCTGAGCGCAAGTTCTGCCTGCGTTTTAAGGCCAGCCAGCGGCGTTTTAAGTTGGTGCGATGCATCGGCAATAAAACGCTGCTGTTTAGCAATGCTACTGTCAACTTTATTGAGCAAATCATTAAAACTATCTAGCAAAGGTTTTAATTCGCTGGGCGCCGCATGGCTATTAACAGGGCTTAAATCACCATTACCACGTCTGCTTAATTCGGTTATTAGTTTCTCTAAAGGAATTAACCCGCGTTTTATACCAAAAAATAGCAATGCGCTCACTAATACAATAATAAATAGTTGTGGTAACAAAATGCTAAGTATCATGTTTCTTGCCATTTTCAAGCGCTTTTGCTGCGTTTCGCCCACCATCACATAAATGCTTTGATGGTTATGATTATCGATTGGTAAAGCGTAAATAATTACCCTCAAATCAGCATCTTTTAAAAGCGCTTTGTAATAAAAGTGTTCATCTGCGGCAGGATATTTTTTGGGCAAAGGTAATTTAGTATGCGACGAGACCAAATCGCCATTGGGGCCAATAATGCGAAAATACACATCATCCTCCTCATCAAACTGTACTAAATCTCTGGCAATTTGCGGAAGATTTACTTCTATCTGCGCCGCATCCGTATCAATTTGTCCAGCCAAGGCAAGTGACGTACGATACAGCGACTTATCATAGACTTGATTGGTAAAGTGATTCGCTAAAAAATAGCCAGCAATCGCCGAAATAAAAATAAGTGGAATTAAAAGCACTAAAAGCCATTTAAAAAGCTGGTTTCTAAGCGAGTTTTGTGGGAAGTGACGGTTAAAATTAAGCAATTAAATCTGCCACTAATAAATGAGACGCTAATAAATCAGCCATTAGGCCGTTTTCTCTAGCAAATAACCTAAGCCACGTATGGTGCGTATATTGGTGTTGGTATGCTCTAATTTTTTACGCAAACGGTGCAAATATACCTCAAGTGCGTTATCGCTAATGTCTTCATCAAAATTACATAGCTTTTCTAGCATTTGTTCTTTGCTGGCTACTTTGCCGGCTTTTAGCATTAATACTTCTAGCACCGCCAATTCGCGCGCCGATAAATTTAAGCTAACTTCATTAAAACTGGCGCTGCGATTAGTGCTATCAAACTGCAGGCCACCAACGCTAATAATCGCGCTGCCGCCCGCTTGGCCTCGCCGAATCAAGGCGCGCACTCTGGCCTCTAATTCGGCCAATATAAAGGGTTTGCTTAAGTAATCATCTGCACCTAAATCCAACCCTTTGACGCGATCGTTAGTATTGTCATTGGCCGTTAAAATAAGCACTGGTGTTTTGCTGCCGCGTGATCGCAAGCGTTTTAATACGTCAAAGCCGCTTAATTTAGGCAGGCCCAAATCCAAAACCACCAAATCAAATGCTTGATAAGCCAAAATACTATCCGCATTGGCGCCGTCATTCGCTACATCAATCGCATAGCCTGATTGCATCAACGAATTTTTAAGGCCGTCGGCCAGCACCAAGTCATCTTCCACAATAAATAATCGCATATGCCCAATATAAACGTAAACACGGTAGTTATCCAAATCAAATTATCAAAATTAAATCTTGTAAGGTTGCAGTAAGTTTCGCTGCGTATAGTTTGATTCACAGGCAGCAATTACAGAGGCTAGCTTGGCAGAGACTAAAAGTGAATCAGTGTTTTACCCATTAACGAGAGTTGGATTAGGAGATTGAAATGAACAAATTTTTATCAGCATTAACAGTAGGTTTGATTGCCGGTTCTTTAAGTATGGGTGCATTTGCCTATGACGCCGCTAAACCTGCAGAAACAGCTAGTAAGGCTACAACAGAAAAGGCAACCGTTGTTAAAAAAGATTCAGGCTCGAAAGCTTCACTGAAAAAACTAGTGCCAAGTGCAAAAAAAGAAGCTAAATAAGTACTAAATTTAAGAAGTAAAATTACGAAATTAGCAACAAATCATCCATTTAAATTAAAGGAACATAGTATGAACAAATTATTATCAGTATTGTTAGCAGGTTTATTTGCAGCAACTTTAAGTGCAGGCGCAATGGCGGCAGACGCATCACCAATGCCAGCACCAGGCGCTGCATCAGCAACGGCTGCAGCTACAGCCACACCAGGCGCTGAAGCTAAAGTACCAGCAAAAGCAGCTCGTCATTCACATAAAAAACACGTGAATCACAAAGCAAAATAAGCCGCAAATTAGTTTTACCACATCCCCTGTTAGCGGTGCGCAATGCACCGCTTTTTTTTACACTTTGCATCAATATTCTGCCCTATTTATGGGTGTACAACATGCTAAAATAAAGGCTTAGCGATGTTTTAAGATATTCGTGGTCATAAATATCTTAACTCTAAAACATTTTGAAAGCCTGCATGTCATCCAACGTTATTAGCCCAGTTGAAGCGCAACTTCGCGAATTACTCAAACAACGCATTCTTATTTTAGATGGCGCGATGGGTACCATGATTCAGCAATACAAGCTGTCTGAGGCGGATTATAGAGGCGATAAGCCTAACGGTGAGCGCGGACGTTTTGCGGATTTTAAAGCACCCGCGGGTGAGCGCGAGCTGTTTGTAAAAGGCAATAATGAGCTACTAAGCTTAACGCAGCCGCAAGTGATTCAAGAAATTCATGAGCAATATTTAGCCGCAGGCGCCGATGTAATTGAAACCAATACCTTTGGCGCCACAACGGTTGCGCAAGATGATTACCATATGGCGCATTTGGTGCGTGAGATGAATGTGCAATCGGCCAAACTAGCCAAAGCGGCTTGCTTAAAATATTCCACGCCTGATAAACCGCGTTTTGTGGCGGGCGCATTAGGCCCAACACCCAAGACCGCCAGTATCTCCCCCGATGTAAACGACCCTGCCGCACGTAACGTAAGTTTTGACCAGTTAGTAAACGCTTACTTAGAGCAGGCGCGAGCACTGGTTGAAGGTGGTGCGGATATTTTAATGGTAGAAACCATTTTTGATACGCTCAATTGCAAGGCCGCATTATTCGCGATTGATACGTTTTTCGAAGAAATCGGCTATACCATGCCATTGATGATTTCTGGCACGGTGACAGATGCTTCTGGCCGCATTTTGTC
>JAYWCF010000160.1:0-5359 GCA_043780715.1 Methylotenera sp.
TAAACTCAAACGCAGCAACCACAACGTTTACATCTAAAACTTTGCCTTGCATCACAATTAAAGCATCTTTTTCACCCACTTCTTTTTGGGCCGCTTTCATGCGTTCGGCGTAACTTTTGCTATCTTTAAATTTTAGCGGATCAATTGGCTCAATATTGGCGCCAATCTCAATGCGTAATTCTGTTTTAGTACTAGGATCTAGTAATTGGTTTAACCTTGCGCGGGCGCCAATACGATTATGATGCGCACATTTTGGGCACACTTCAAAGTTTGATTCTAAATCAGTTTTATATAAAACCGATTGGCAAGAATCACATTTACTCCAAAGGCCTTCTGGCACATTTTTCTTTTGAACGGCACCAACAACACGTTGAATTTTCTGCGGAATTTTATCTAACCAACTCATTTCCTACTCCTTAAACATTCATTGCTAAGCGTCAATTGCTAACCGTCAATTGCAAGTCGCAATTCCATCATTAATTGACTCACATTTTCAACTAAATTGTCTTCATTTGAGTTTTCAATAGCGAGTACCATACGGCTACCAACCACGACGGCATCGGCAAACGCGGCTACATTTTTGGCGGTGATTGAATCTTTCACGCCAAAACCAACACCAATTGGCAAGTTAGTTTTTTGGCGAATTTCCGCCACACGCGCCTTAACTTCTTCAATGTCTAAATTAGCAGAGCCAGTTACGCCCTTAAGTGAAACGTAATACAAGAAACCGCTAGCCTGATTAACGATTAAGTCTACCCGCGCGGCGTCTGACGTGGGCGACAGCAAAAAGATACTATCCATATCGTTGGCTTGTAGTTGGCTAATAAAATCTTTGCATTCTTCTGGCGGATAATCAACCGTAATCACACCATCGATACCGGCCGCTTTGGCAAGTTGGGTAAATTTTTCACTACCCATCGCCTCAATCGGATTAGCATATCCCATTAAAATAATCGGTGTTTTGGTATCAGTTTGACGAAACTCAGCAACCATTTGCAGCACTTTAGTCAGCCCAACTTTATGTACCAAGGCACGCTCACTGGCGCGCTGAATCACCGGGCCGTCTGCCATTGGGTCCGAAAACGGCACGCCCAACTCAATCATATCAGCACCCGTTTTTACCAAGGTATGCATTAAGTTAACCGTATGATTAGGATGCGGATCGCCAGCGGTAATATAAGGAATTAAAGCTTTTTTGTTATGTGATTTAAGTGTTGCAAAGACGGCTTGAATACGTGACATAGATTTAATTTTTATAATGTTATATTGGCTAATTTGGCGACAGTGTTGATATCTTTATCACCACGACCAGATAAATTCACCAAAATGATTTCATCTTTGCGCATGGTTTTGGCCATTTTTTCGGCATGCGCCAGCGCGTGGCTTGACTCTAATGCCGGAATAATACCTTCTGTGCGGCACAAGCTATGAAACGCCGTCATGGCTTCATCATCCGTAATCGCCACATACTCAGCACGCTTAATGTCTTTTAACCATGCGTGCTCTGGGCCTACGCCTGGGTAATCAAGGCCAGCCGATACGGAATGTGTTTCAATAATATTGCCATCGGCATCTTGCATTAAATAAGTACGGTTACCATGCAATACACCAATTGGGCTATTGGCCGTTAAAGGTGCGGCATGCATGCCGGTTTCCATACCGTGTCCTGCTGCTTCTACGCCAATTAAACGCACATTTGGCACATCGATATACGGGTAAAAAATACCCATCGCATTAGAGCCGCCGCCTACACAAGCAACAACCGCATCAGGCTGACGCCCTAGCATTTCTTGCATTTGAATTTTAGCTTCTACGCCGATTACTGATTGAAAATCGCGCACCATCATTGGATACGGGTGCGGGCCTGCCACTGTACCAATAATATAAAACGTATTTTCAATATTGGTTACCCAATCGCGCATCGCTTCATTCAGCGCATCTTTAAGCGTTTTTGAGCCGCTTTCAACAGGAACCACTGTTGCACCCAACAATTTCATTCTAAACACGTTAGGCGCTTGGCGTTTTACGTCTTCAGAACCCATGTAAACTACACATTCCAAGCCTAATCTTGCCGCAATAGTGGCAGTGGCAACGCCATGCTGACCAGCACCTGTTTCGGCGATTACGCGCGGCTTACCCATGCGTTTAGCCAACAAAGCTTGGCCAATGGTATTGTTTACTTTGTGCGCGCCAGTGTGATTTAAATCTTCACGTTTTAAATAGATTTGTGCACCACCCACTTTATCAGACCAGCGTTTAGCGTGATAAATTGGGCTTGGGCGACCAACAAAGTGTTTTAAATCGTAAGCAAATTCCGCTAAAAAAGTCTCATCGTAGCGATATTTTTCATACATTACGCGTAGTTCTTCAAGCGCTTCAACTAAAGTTTCGGCCACAAAAATACCACCAAATTGACCAAAATGACCGCGCTGATCTGGCATGTCATACACTTGCATCACTTACTCCTTAATACAATCTTTTATATAACTTTGTTTGGTATATTTTAAAATTAACATCTAATGGCAGACTGAACAGCCATCATAAAAGCGGCTATTTTTTTTGCATCTTTAACACCCTTGCTAATTTCAACACCACCACTAATATCTACAGCGTAAGGCTTTACTTTTTGAATCGCCAAGACTACATTTTCGGCTAATAATCCACCCGCCAAAATAACAGGTTTGGTCATATTGGGGGGGATTAAATCCCAATCAAATACATGACCTGTACCGCCATAAGCAGCCTCAGAATAGGTATCTAAAAGTAAGGCTTTTGCACTGCTAAAATCTAGCTCACATTGTAACAAATTAGTGTCAGACTTAACGCGAATCGCTTTAAAATAAGGCAATTTAATTCGCTCACATTCTGCTGCCGTTTCATCGCCATGAAACTGCACAATATCAATGCGCACTTGTGATATTACTGTTTCAATTTCAGCTGGCGTGGCATTAACAAATAAAGCCACAACGCTTACAAATGGCGGTAATGCAGCCACAATCTGTTGAGCTTGTTGCACGGTTACATACCGTGGGCTAGCCGCATAAAACACCAAACCAATCGCATCGGCGCCACAACGCACCGCTTCAAGCGCATCTTGCACACGTGTTATGCCGCAAATCTTAACTCTTGTCCTTGATTGATTCATTTTGCTGGTTTAGATTCCATTTAAAAGTACTTTATTGCCAATGCCGATTGTATTATAAAAGGCTTATGTAGCGCTTTGTATCAGGCAAGTTAAATTGCGTAGCGTAATTAACGCCTGTTAAATACAAACCATTTGGCGAAAATGTAGGCGGTGATAAGGTGCGGTCTTTTTGTTTCAGCAAATGCGCTATCCAATCTGGCGCAAATTTACCATTACCCACATAGATTAATGCACCAACCATATTGCGTACTTGGTGCTGCAAAAATGCATTAGCCGAAAAGTTGAAAATAATCGACTCTTGTTGCGCAACAATGGTGGCCTGTGCCAAATTTCTAATCGGTGATTTCGCTTGACACTCACTGGCCCTAAACGCACTAAAATCATGCTCACCCTGCAATAAAGCAATCGCCTTCTGCATGGCGGCAATATCTAAAGGTAAGTGATACCAACCCGCTTTAGTGGCCATTATGGCTGGCGCTGTAGGCTGATTAATCAACAAATATTGATAATGGCGCTGGGTAGCCGAAAACCGCGCATGAAAATCATCACTGACGTTTTGCGCCCAAATGACCCGCACTGTTGCCGGCAAAAATGCATTAACGCCACGCACCCACGCCGTTAATGGCCTGTTCACATCACACTCAAGATGCACAACTTGCATCAGCGCATGAACACCAGTATCGGTGCGCCCTGCAGCGTGTATACGCACATCTTGCAAGATTAGTTTCTTAATCGCGGCTTCTAAGGCATCTTGCACGCCGCACAATTTTGGCTGACTTTGCCAGCCGCAAAAACTGGCACCATCGTACTCAACACCCAATGCAATCCGCATTACGTAAAGGCTTTCAGTAAAACGTATGCGCTAACCAACATTAAGTTAATGAGCACGACAATATCGATTATTTTAAAAACAGGCATTTTAAAGGTGATGCAAGAATCTGCCTGCTGCGTACTGCTGGCTTGTCCAAATTGTTTTAATTGTTCAAAGAAATTTTGTGGTTTGTATGATTGCTTAGCCGACTCAACATACTCTAGCGTTAACCATAATCGCGCCGCAAAGCGCTCTATCTCTAAGCCAAGACTTTGCAGTGGCAACAACATAAAATAAAATCCAGAAATTAATTGATGCTTGGTATTAATGGCCATGATTAAGGACAAAGCGGCTAGTAAGGTTAGCATTCTAAACACTTGCAATAATCCAGACGCTAATCCTTCATAAGTTGGGCTAAGTAGGTAATCCCAACCGTGTATATGCTGGCCGGGTGTATTGAAAGCAAAGATAACCAGCATCACCAAAAAAAACCACTTCATGCGCCTTAAAATATGCAAAAATTGCGTCGCTTTAATAGCAAAAAGGGCCAGTATTAACGTAGCAAATATGATCAACACATGCGTTAGGTTAAGCCGATTCATCAAAACGGCAAATACCAAAAAACCGCTTAATTGTGTGATGGTATTAATCATAAAACTTGTTTTTAAACCTGACATATTGGTTCAGAAGTCACTTATAAAAACACACAAAATAAAAAAGCTGAGCAATAAACTCAGCTTTTTTATTTGCAATCAACATTTAAAGATGCGGAAATGCCATTACAGCAATTAAACCAGCTTTGCCAGCAATGCCTCAGCGCGCTTGCGTTGCGTTGCTCCGCCCTCTTTCATTACTTCATCAAGCAATTCTTTTGCGCCTTCTGCATCGTCCATTTCAATGTAAGCGGCCACTAAATCTAATTTAGTTTCAATCTCAATCGGCTCAACTTCATTCGATTCAGCCACCTCAAATACATTTGCATCTTGCGTTGAAGAAGCATCTGTCATGTCTAAGTTAATGCCCGATAAATCATACGTATTTGCAGTTGCCGCATTATCGTCTACATAACTTGGCGTTTCGTGTGGCAATGAACTTAAATCAAAATTAAAATTTGTTTCTTCAACAGCCGTACCCGCGCTTTCAAAACTAATATCGTTTGCATCAGCCAACGTTGGCTTAACCAAATTCGAGTCACTTAATTGCGGCACATCAGATGCATCCGATATTTCTACATTGGCAGAGGTATCCACTGTAAATTCTGGCTCAGTTTTTACTGATTCAAAATTTGACATATCCAAACCTGGCATTGTATGACCAAAGTCTGCATTATTATTTTCGGCTGTCGTTTCGGTAGCCGATGTTAAATCGCCAAAATCAAAATCCAAAGCATCAATTGATGATGC
>JAYWCF010000161.1:0-5357 GCA_043780715.1 Methylotenera sp.
CATCACCGATAATTTGTGATGGCTAGCCCACTTTAAAGCAAGTGGTAACAGTAACTCTAAACCGCTTGCTCCCGCTTCGGCCTCAGCAAAAGGTAGCAATTTTGCATCATCATTTACAGGCGTGTGGTCAGAGCAAACCGCGTCAATGGTGCCATCTTTTAAGCCGGCACACAGCGCCTCTTTATCGCGCATGCTGCGTAATGGCGGTTTTAAATTGGCGTGCGTATTAAAATAACCAATATCAAAATCGGTTAAATGCAAATGTTGTGCGCTGACATCAGCAGTCACTTGTACGCCTTGTTTTTTGGCTTCGCGCACCAGTGCAACGCCTTCATCGGTGGATAATCGGCACAAATGTATTTTGGTATTGGTTTCTTGCGCTATGCGTAAAATGCTGGCAATTGCCAAGCCTTCGGCCGCGGCTGGAATACCTTTTAAGCCAAGCCTGCTGGCTATTTCGCCATCATGCGCTACGCCGTTTTTGGCCAGATATTCGTCTTCTGCACGTAAAAATAAAGTGTAGCCAAATGTGGCGGCATATTCACAAGCGCGCCATAACACTTGGGTGTCGGTAATCGCGCTATCGGCCTGGCTAAAACCTACGCAGCCTGCCTCTGTTAATTTGCACATTTCCGTGAGCAATTTGCCATTTAGCTGCCGCGTTAAGGCGCCAAGCGGGTACACATGCGCCAAATTAATTTGCTTGGCGCGATATTTAAGCATTTCAACCAAGCCAGGTTCATCTAGCACAGGCTGTGTATCTGGCGTGCAGGCTAGGCTGGTTACACCACCTGCAGCGGCGGCATGCAACTCACTAACTAATGTGGCCGAATATTCAGAGCCAGGTTCGCGCAAACGCGCACTTAAATCCACAAAGCCCGGACTAACGATTAAGCCAGTGGCATCAATGGTTTGATTAGCGGTAAAGTCGGCTGGCTTGTTGCCGATGCCAACAATTTTGCCTGCGGCAATATAAATATCTTGCTTGGCGTTAATATTATTTTTAGGGTCTATCACATGACCATTTTTGATGTGAATTTTCATACGTTGCCTCCGCCTGCAGACTGACCGCCGCCTACAGCTTGTAGGCTTGACGGAGAGCTAGAACCTAAAAGTGCCATCACCGCCATGCGAACCGCAATGCCATATGTTACTTGCGGCAATATCACCGATTGGCTGCCATCTGCTACGCTAGAATCAATCTCTACACCACGATTCATAGGGCCGGGGTGCATGACGATGGCATCTGGTTTGGCTAGTTTGAGTTTTTCTTGGGTTAAGCCAAAGGTTTTAAAATACTCTTGCGCGCTGGGCAGCATGGCGCCGCTCATACGCTCGTTTTGCAGGCGCAACATCATAATCACATCCACATCTTTTAAACCGGCTTTTAAATCGTGAAACACTTGCACGCCCATTTTCTCTATACCCGTTGGCAACAATGTTTTTGGCGCAATCACGCGCACTTCTGGCACGCCTAACGTGGTGAGCGCATGAATTTCGCTTCTGGCCACTCTTGAGTGCAACACATCGCCCACTAAAGCCACGCGCAAATTATGCATATCTGGCTTGTAGCGGCGAATGGTAAATACATCTAACAAGCCTTGCGTGGGATGCGCATGGCGGCCATCGCCTGCGTTAATCACGCTAATATTATCCGGCACATGTTGTGCAATAAAATGCGCCGCGCCGCTTTGCGAATGGCGCACCACAAACATATCGGCATGCATGGCGATTAAGTTATCCACCGTGTCTAAAATGGTTTCGCCTTTAGATTGGCTGGATGTGCCAACGTTAAGATTAAGCACATCGGCCGATAAGCGTTTGGCGGCGATTTCAAAGGTGGTGCGGGTGCGCGTGCTATTTTCAAAGAAGATATTACACACGGTTTTGCCGCGCAATAAAGGTACTTTTTTAATGTCGCGCTCTGCCACACCCACAAAGGTTTCAGCGGTGTCCAAAATCTGATTCAAAATGCGCTTGGGTAAGCCTTCAATCGTCAGCAAATGTTTTAAGTTGCCGTCAGCGTCCAGTTGCGGGTTATACATGGCTAGCCTTTAACTTATCTGTCGCTGAAATATCTTCTGTCTCTAAGCTTAAATGCAATATGCCTTTGGTATCTTGCGATAACTGCAGGCTTTCATTCGGTTTCAGTAAGATTTCGGCACCGACAATTTGCGGCGTAATCGGTAATTGTGCGCCGCCGCGATTAATCAACACTGCCAATGTAATGCTGGCAGGCCTGCCGTAATCAAATAGCTCATTCATGGCGGCGCGCGTGGTGCGGCCTGTGTAGAAAATATCGTCAATCAAAATAATGTGTTTATCTTGCACATTAAAGGCAATATTAGATGGCTGCATTTCGGCTTTCAAGCCGCGCTGTGAATAGTCATCTCTGTACAAAGCCGCATCTAAAGTGCCATAAGGAACCGCTGTTTTAAGTTGGCTTAAAATGCGCTGCATTAACCAAACACCGCCACTGTGAATACCGATTAAAGCGCTATTTTCAGCCAATTCTGGTTTGGCCAATTGCGCTAAAATTTTGGCGCTAATGTCGCTTAATAATGTTTCTGGGTTTGGTAATTGCATAGTGGTTTTTTAGTCGCAAAGTGGTTTTCTAATCGCAAAGTATTTTTCTAATTTTAGAGCGGTAACTGATCAAAATAAGATTGTAATATGCCTTGTGCCGCAACGGCATCCAGCAGATTTTTTTGTTTATGGCCTTTTATACCTGCCGACTGTAAATTTTGTGCCGCCTCAACAGAGGTGAGTCGCTCATCTATCATGGTCACTGGCAAATTAAAGCGGCCTTCAAGCCGCTGCGCAAATTTTTTGGCTAGATGCGTTAAGGTGTGCTCATTGCCATCCATATAAGTGGGCAAGCCCACTACCAATAAGCTGGGGCGCCATTCTTTAATAATATCGGCAATTTTTGCAAACTTAACATCATTGGTTTCGGCTTCAATGGTGGTAATAGGGTGCGCCGCTTTAAGGATAGTTTCACCAACCGCCACACCAATGCGTTTTTCGCCAAAATCAAAGGCCATTACAGTGCCAACAATATCAGGATATTGGCGTTCTAAAATGGGTAAATGGCTTTGGTTTTGACTGTTGGGAGTTTTGGCGCTGCTTGGATTGTTTGGCTGATTTGAAAGAGTGTCAGACATCAATTAAGCATGCCCTGCATTGCGCGATAAATTGGCAAAATTTAAGCCCATTAATTGCATGGCAACATCAAATTTTGATTCATTTGGCGCATCAAAAATTAAAGTGTGAATATCATGAATATTGTTGGTATCTAAACTTAACCAGGCATTTTGCAATATTTCATCTTCTAATTGGCCGGGCGTCCAGCCGGCATAGCCCAGTGCAATTAATATTTTTTCGGGGCCTAAATTTTGTGCAGCGGCTTCTAGTATATCTTTAGAGGTGGTTAGCGCAATGGTGTTATTAACCAAAACTGTCGAGTTGTATTCGTCATGCGGGGTATGCAAAATAAAGCCGCGCTCAATTTGCACTGGTCCACCATAATGCACAATTTTTTCGAGTAAAGCGGGGGAGTCAGGGCTGATTTTGATTTGTTCAAATAAATCGTCAATGGTGATATCGGTAGCGCGATTAACCACAACGCCCATTGCACCATCTTGATTATGCGTACATATATAGATAACCGTTTTTGCAAAATAGGGGTCTGTCATCGCCGGCATTGCGATGAGAAATTGACCTGTTAAGTTAATATTTTCCAATGGCTAGCACTCTAACTTTATTTTCTACGTTAATCAAATACTTAACAATTATTTTTATCGGTGTTTTAATAAGCAATTATGCTTTTCCGCATTCCAAATAACCGGTAATTTCTAAACCAAATCCCATCATGCTAGGCATTTTGCGCGGCGTTGCCATTAAGCGCATTTTGCGCACACCTAAATCTAACAAAATTTGCGAACCAATGCCATAGGTGCGCAATTCTTGGTTGTAACGAATCGGTTCATCGGCATGGGCAATGCGCGCCAATAAATCGCCAGCGCTTTCACTATGATGCAGCAATACAATTACGCCACAGCTAGATTCTGATACCACACGCATGGCTTGCAGCATATTCCAGCTGTGCGTGCAGCTGGTGCTATCCAGCAAATCAAACACTGATAATGGCTCATGCACGCGCACTAATACTTCCTCATGCGCTGCTGGGTCGCCTTTTATCAAGGCCAAATGCGTTTCGTTGGCGATTTTATCGGCATAGGCAATTAAGCGCATGGGGCCAAATGGCGTGGTAATGCTGCGTTCTACAGCGCGCTCAATTAATCGTTCGGTTTCGCTACGGTAATGAATCAAATCGGCAATCGTACCAATTTTAAGTCCATGCTGATGCGCAATTTCGACCAAATCTGGCAAGCGCGCCATTTCGCCATCGTCTTTTAAAATTTCGCAAATCACAGATGCAGGCTGTAAGCCCGCTAATGCCGCTAAATCGCAACCCGCTTCTGTATGCCCTGCGCGCACTAAAACGCCGCCATTTAATGCGGTAAGCGGAAAAATATGGCCAGGGCTAATAATGCTTTTTGGTGTGGCATCTTTAGCCACAGCCGCTTTAATAGTAGTGGCGCGGTCTTTTGCCGATATACCGGTAGTGACGCCAGTAGCAGCCTCAATCGAAACGGTAAAATTAGTGCCTAAACGTGTGCCGTTTTTTTGCACCATAGGCGGCAAATTAAGTTGTTTGCAACGCGCTTCCGATAAGGTTAAGCAAATTAAGCCGCGGCCAAATTTGGCCATAAAATTAATATGCTCAGCGGTGGCGAATTCGGCTGCAATCACAAAATCGCCTTCGTTTTCGCGGTTTTCGTCATCGACTAAAATAACGATTTTGCCGGCTTTAATATCAGCAATAATGTCGGTAATGGGGCTTATAGATTCTAATGGCATAGTTTAATGTTCATTCGCCTACTTTTTCAGTCATTCACTGGCTCATTCGCCCACTGGGTCATACGCTCAACGTAGCGTGCAATTTGGTCAATCTCTAAATTAACTTGGCTGCCAACGGCAAGCTGGTTAAACATGGTGTGTTGTAAGGTGTGTGGAATGATATTCATGGTGAAGGTGTTTTTATCGATACTATTGACCGTTAAGCTAACGCCGTTTACGCAAATAGAGCCTTTTTTGGCAATGTATTTAGATAGGCTGCGTGGCGCTTCAATGGATAAAGTCCAGCAATCGCCTAAATCGGTAAACGTTACTACCGTGCCAATGCCATCCACATGGCCGCTAACCAAATGGCCGCCTAGCCTATCGTTTAAGCGCAGTGCTTTTTCTAAATTCACGGCTTGCGGCTGATTTAATCCGGTAGTCACTTTAAGCGT
>JAYWCF010000162.1:0-14028 GCA_043780715.1 Methylotenera sp.
CCGTTCATGTTGATGCCAGCCGATCAGTAAACTGCTTTAGCGCGAACAGCGCCGGCAACACGCACTTTAACGTGGATGCAATCTAGGTACACCACATCAACTGGCCGCAATTGCCACAGCTTCACTTCTTAAACAACCGCATCGGTGACATAAGAGATTAAGGTTGGCGATATTTCAGCGCTGTACATTACTTCTAGAGGGCACTGAATCTCACGCACCGTCATGCCGTGTGCGTAAAGCGGGATAATCTTGCCATCAAAACCAGTCTAGTGGGTTTGATGCTTAGGGATGCGTTATGGCTCAAGACGACCTTAACGGTCACGGAGGATTTCAATGGGCAATTCACCAAGCTCACCTTTGAGAGTTTAATGGCTTTTACCAATGTGCGCATTGCCTGCGCTGTTAATCAAAAGAGCGTGTTTGTCATGACCAAGACGCTCAGTCATCTCGGCTTGCAGCGCGCGTTCAACCAGTGCTTTGCTGAATTGCTTAAGTCGGCCATTCCCAGCCAGTAGTGCAGTTAAGGTTTGCTAACTAAATATTAATACAGTAATATAGTTTGTCAGCATTTAGTTTGTAAGTCAGGTTTCAATTATTTCAAATTTATAAAGCTAGTTAAATTTTTTACAATATCCCGCCAATTTGATTAGTATTTTTGTACTGGTTTTAATAGCTAATCTTGGTATTACGAACAAAAACCGCTTCACACATCAATGCTGAGTTTTTTGATATTAACAATTTAATGATGAAACCAAGTCCATGAAAATAATAAGCAATGCAGTAGGGCTCGTCAGTGTTAACTCTATAGATTATGTAGCGAAGCTATTTAATCTCTACGAATCTAGACAAGTTGCTGTCTTAATTAAGAATAAAACTCAACAAAATCAAGTTAATGGGATTGTTCTCAATAGAATTATTGAGCCTATCATAAAAACTGGTTGGTTTTCATTTAGCTGTTCTGCATCATCTTCTGATGAAATTGCGCAAATCTCATTTACATCAGGCACAGAAGGTGAGCCAAAAGCTATTGCGATTTCGCATTATGCTTTAGAGAATACAGCATCTCGATTGGTAGAAGCGATGCGGTTGGATCAATCGGTCAGGGAGTATATTGGCGCGCCAGTAAATTTTTCATTTGGTCTTGGTCGATGTAGGGCAATTGCACTCGCTGGTGGTAAAGGATATCTCCCTCCAAATGGATTCGATCCTATTGAAATAAGCAAAATGCTAGCGGGCAATGAAATAAATGCCTTATCTGCTGTGCCAACACTTTGGCGAATTATCCTTGATAATAAAAAATATTTCGAAGGAATTGGTTCAAACTTAAGATGGATAGAAATCGGTAGTCAGTACATGAGTAGTGACGAAAAGATTGCACTGCGAAACTTGTTTCCAAATGCAAAAATCGTTCAGCACTATGGTTTAACGGAAGCCTCCAGAACTACATTTCTTGATATTTCGGATGAAAATGATGCTTTAGAATCTGTAGGAAAACCAAGTAATAATATTGAAATTAAGCTAAACGCAGAAAATAAGATTTGTATAAAAGGACCTCATCTATGCAGTGGTGTTGTTATCGATGGAGAAGTTAAAAGTCTTGCTGATAAAGATGGCTGGTTTGAAACGAGTGATTTTGGTGAGATTGTTAATGGTTATCTATATTACAAAGGCAGGGCCGACGATGTTATAAATTGTGGCGGAATAAAAGTATCGCCAGATATATTGGAAAGGGAGATGCGGCAATCATTAGAAGACTCAACTATTGATTTTTGTATCTCAAAAATAATAGACGATCAGCCGGCGAAATCCCCTTGCTTGCCATTTTAAAAGAGTGTTCCGATAAACAAGATTTAGTTGAAGAAATAGCCATAAAAGAATTAACCAAGTTTGGTTTAAAGTTGGCTGCTTTGCCAATATTAATAATGGATGAGTTTCCCAAGACAGCAACAGCTAAAGTGCAAAGAAAGTTAATTGGCTCTCAATTTAAGAAGCCTAGATTCTCTGAGGGTAAAATAAAAAGAAAAAAAGCAGCGTCTGTGCGTGAAATTTTCGAAGGTGTGTTTGGATCAGACAGCTTAAAAAATGACTTGTCATTCGATTCGATGGGCGGTGACTCTTTAAACTATGTAAGAACATCGATTCAATTGGATGAGTATCTTGGCTATCTACCAAAAGATTGGAATCAGCTCTCACTTTCAGTTTTAGAAAATAAAACCATATCTAAAGCTAAGGCTGGCTATATTGAAACCAGTATTTTATTAAGAAGTGTGGCAATAGTTGCTGTCGTTATGGCCCACTCTGGGTTCAGCTTTATTAGTGGCGGAACTCAATTATTAATCATACTTGTTGGTTACAACTTAGCGAGGTTCCAATCCAAAAAGATTATTGCTGGTGAAGTCTGGAGCTCTATAAAAAAATTCAGTATTAAACTAATCATTCCTTATTTAATTCTCGTAATATCGTATTTTTACTGGAAAAGTAGCTTTAGTTGGGATCGAATATTTATGTATACCAATTATTTACCAATGGAAGGAAGATCACCAGTCATTTTTCCATCTTGGTTTATTCAAGTGCTGCTTCAATCGTTGGTAATAATAGGTGCGATTTTTTCTTTTGAAAAAGTAAGGGAAAAATTCCGTGAAAATATATGGCTATCTTCCTATGCAATTCTAATAATTTTTGTTGCGCTGAGAATGCTATTCCCACACTTATACGATACCAATTATTTATATGAAAGAGTGCCCCCAATTTATTTAGCGAGCCTATGGTTAGGCTGGGTGATTTATTATTCAGAACGTAAAAACCAAAAAATTATAACTTTTATAACGGCAATAACTTTATCTATTGAGCACATAGGCGTTAGTGCTATTTCTTTGTGGATATCAGCAGGATCAGTCATGCTTTTGTATACGGATAATTTAAAACTACCGCACATTTTGAAAATGTTGCTTACAAGAATTGCTTCAGCAACATTTTATATTTACCTATTTCACATGATTTTTATTCACATTCCTGTCAATCTTCTTAATCTTGACAATCCATTAATCAATTCAATTTTTGGAGTGATTGGCAGTATCTCAATCTGGTACATTGTTGAACGGCCAGAAACACAAATAATATTCTCTAAAGTTTCCATTTTTATGCAAAATTTACTATCGTATTTATCGAGCCTTAAGCCAAATAAATAATAGCTCAAGACCTGCAAATGGATAACCAAAGATTTGACACTAGAATCAACAACGAAAAAGCCCGCTAAAGTGCGGGCTTTTAAATTTAAGCATAAGTTACCGACCCAACACCACGCTGCCGAAAATTTCGCTAGCGCCGTTGGTCATGAAGCCGTACTGCAATCCTATTCTTTCGGCATTTGCACCAAAAAAGGCGCCTTGAATTGTATTGCCACCTATTAAGCTGCCAGTACACGATGGTACGCAGGTATTGATATTGGCTAAATTGCCAGATGTTTCTGTTACCACGCCACTACTGCTGAATTGATTTATGCCTGAAATTAACGATAAATTTTTGCCAACCACAGAAAAAACGTTGCTATTGACACTGATATTGTTAAGGTTGTAACTGTATGTTAAGGTGGAAAAGTTGACCATCATACTGCCTGTCACCGCCTTAGCAGTGCCAGTTGATGTCGGAAATGGTGCACTTGTTGTGATTGCAATCGGTGCTGTGGAGCTTAATATATTATAGGTAGCAGGAGTTGTAAGGCTTGCTAAATTCAGTAAGCCAGAACTACTTGTTAATTCGCCGACAACACCTTGAAAATCGAGCAAGTTTTCGGAAACATTTGCAACCGTTTTTGTGGCAACACTATTTCCCAGCCTTACGAATGCATCACTATATAGGTTGCCTAAAGCGCTATTAAAAGCATAACTGCTGACAGCTGATTCTTGAAAAGCGGTGATTTTACTATTGCTATCTTCGATTAATGTGCCGCGAACAAATGTGTTTGTATGAGCGCCAGTTATTTGATTAGTGGACACCAGCATTAAATCGAATGCGCTAGCGTTATTACCGTTATTGCCTTTATTTCCATTGTTGCCATTACTTCCATTGTTGCCATTATTAATAGTGCCTTTACCGTTTCCAAACGTAATGTTAGCTGCATTTGCAATCACATTTGGTATACCAGCATTATTTGTTGAATCATTAGCAGCAAATATAGCTTTTCCGCCATCGGGTGCAGCAGCCGCCGCTTTTGCAGGGGTGTTACTTGGTTTTGGTGCAGCGCCCGCGCCTGCAACAATAATAGTTTGGCCGGTTGTCGCATTTAAACAAGCGCTTGAGTTACAAACATCTACGCTGCCATGATTAGTGGTCATTATTAATGTGTCATCATTAAAGTTGGCCGTAAATTCGGTACCGCGAATACCAATAGTGGCCACTGTAGTTTTCAGTTGATATCGATCGCGATTTTTATGGCCAATTAAGCCGCTCACGGTGCGTAAGCCACCTTTAATTAGTTCAGTAAATGCAAATTCGCTGCCGTCTTCTTTGCCTGAGAATTCGTATTTGTTGATTTTGTAAACGGTGTAAGGTTGAAGCGATACTTTTCCACCATCAATTAATGCCAGCTGCAAGCGGCCATCGCCAGTATCAATACTATCGCCAGCATTAAGAGCGGTGTTTTTTTCGGCTGGCGAAACAGTATTATCAAGGTGGGTAATGGTTGGATTGCCCGTTTTAAACGTGACTGTGCCCACTGACTTTGCTAAAGCCAATGGCGAAATAATGAAACAAGCGATTAAAACGCTCGCTTTTAACGATTTTAATATCAACAATTTGCACTCCTACCCAGCAAATAAATCGTCAAAAGTGACGATTTAACATTTGCAATTAAACACTTGCAGTAAAACATTTAGCCAACATCAGTTATAATTTTGTTTTTACGATATTTGTAATCTTATTAAGCTAAAATCATGCCAATTTATGATTTCCAATGCACCAGTTGTGGCCACAAGCTAGAACTTTTGCGCAAAATAAGCGATGCAAGCACCACTATATGCCCAAATTGCAATCAAGAAACCTTTAATAAAATGCTTTCTGCGCCTAATTTTCAATTAAGCGGTAGCGGCTGGTACGCCACCGATTTTAAAGATAAAGCGCCAAAAAACGCAGCTTCAAAAGCTGGTTCTGAAAAAGCCAGTGCTGAAGCGCCAGCCGGCACAGATGCGGCTCCTGCTGCCTGTAAAACTGGCTGTGCCTGCCACTAAAGTCAACTAAAATTATGAAAAAATACTTTATAACTGGCTTGCTGGTCTTGGTGCCATTGTTTATCACCATTTGGGTAGTCAGCACCCTTATTCAAACTATGGATCAAAGCCTGTTGCTGTTGCCAGCGGCATGGCAGCCCAAAAATGTATTTGGCTTTAACGTGCCGGGCTTGGGTGCCATACTCACTTTGTTGATTATTTTTGTCACGGGTTTAATAGCTACCAATATATTTGGACAACAATTAATCGCTTTATGGGAGAATTTACTCTCTCGCGTGCCCTTCGTCAAAACTATTTATTCCAGCGTTAAACAAGTGTCTGACACGCTGTTTTCAGACTCTGGCAATGCGTTTCGCAAAGCCTTGTTAATCCAGTATCCACGCCAAGATAGCTGGACTATTGCGTTTTTAACTGGCGCGCCAGGCGGCGATGTGAGTAATTATTTAATTGGCGATTACGTGAGTGTTTACGTGCCCACCACGCCCAACCCCACTTCTGGCTTTTTTCTAATGTTGCCAAAGGCTGATGTAATTGAGCTGGATATGAGCGTAGATGAAGCGTTGAAATACATTATCAGCATGGGTACCGTAACGCCAAAAGACCGCAAAACCCGCGAATTACCGCTTTAATTTTTAGTATTATTTGATTAACACCACTATTTAACGAAATAAATTTTTATGACTATGCGTACACATTATTGCGGCCACTTAAACCGCAGCCACATTGGCCAAACAGTTAGTTTATGCGGCTGGGCGCACCGCCGCCGCGATCATGGTGGCGTGATTTTTATTGATTTGCGCGACCGCGAAGGCATGGCGCAAATTGTGGTGAACCCTGATACGGTAGAAGCATTTAAAGTGGCTGAATCTGTGCGCAGCGAATATGTATTAAAAATCACCTGCGTAGTACGCGCGCGCCCAGAAGGCGCAGTGAATGCTAACTTATCAACTGGTGAAGTAGAAATGATTGCCACCGAAATTGAAGTGTTAAACGCATCACTCACGCCACCATTTATGTTGGATGACGAAAACTTAACGGAAACGGTCAGACTTGAACATCGCTATATTGATTTGCGCCGCCCAGCGATGCAAAAAAACATGATGTTGCGTTATCGCGTGGCTAAAACTTTGCGCGATTATTTAGATGTAAACGGATTTATTGAAGTGGAAACACCGATGTTAACGCGCAGCACACCAGAAGGCGCCCGCGATTACTTGGTGCCAAGCCGAGTGCATGCAGGCCAGTTTTTTGCGTTACCGCAATCTCCGCAGTTATTTAAACAATTATTAATGGTGTCTGGTTTCGACCGCTATTTCCAAATCACCAAATGCTTCCGCGATGAAGATTTGCGTGCGGATCGTCAGCCAGAATTCACTCAAGTGGATATTGAAACATCGTTTATGTCTGAAAACGAAATCATGGATATCGTTGAAGAAATGATTCGCCAAATGCTTAAATCCGTACAAAACGTCGATTTACCAGCGGCATTTCCGCGCATGAGTTTTGCTGAAGCCATGAATCGTTATGGTTCAGACAAGCCCGATATGCGCGTGACATTGGAAATCACAGAGCTTTCAGATGTAATGAAAGATGTGGACTTTAAAGTATTTGCAGGCGCGGCCAATATGGCTGGCGGCCGAGTAGCCGCTTTGCGCGTGCCAAACGGCGCGTCAATTGCACGTTCTGAGATTGATGCTTATACCGAATTTGTGAAAATCTACGGCGCAAAAGGTTTGGCGTATATCAAAATTAACGATGTAACAAAATTAAACGAAGAAGGCTTACAAAGCCCAATCGTTAAAAATATTCACCCTACTGCATTGCAAGCGATTATTGATCGCACAGGCGCACAAAACGGCGATATCGTCTTCTTTGGTGCCGATAAAACCAAAGTAGTAAACGAAGCTTTAGGCGCGTTGCGCCTAAAAGTTGGCCACGATAAAGGCCATGTTGATGGCCGCGCATGGGCGCCATTGTGGGTGGTGGATTTCCCAATGTTTGAACATGATGAAGAAAATGACCGCTGGGCAGCGTTACATCATCCGTTTACGGCGCCAAAAGATGGCCACGAAGAGATGCTGGTTTCTAATCCAGGTGCGTGCTTATCCAAAGCCTACGATATGGTGCTAAACGGCTGGGAAGTGGGCGGCGGTTCAGTGCGTATCCATAAACAAGACGTGCAATCTAAAGTATTTGATGCGTTGAAAATCAGCAAAGAAGAAGCGCAAGAAAAATTTGGCTTCTTATTAGACGCATTGCAATACGGCGCACCACCACATGGCGGCTTGGCTTTTGGTTTAGACCGTTTGGTCACGTTAATGGCAGGTGCTGAATCCATCCGTGATGTAATTGCCTTCCCAAAAACACAGCGTGCACAATGCTTGATGACGAATGCGCCGAATGAGGTTGATGAGAAACAGTTAAGAGAGCTGCATATTAGAGTGCGTTCACAAAACGTTACAGCAAGCTAAGCTGAATTTATGCCAACCGTGCTAAGAATTGGCGCGTTTCGTTTTTTCTTCTACGCAAATGAAGGGCAAGAACCTGCGCATATTCACGTACAGGCAGGCAATAGGTTGGCCAAATTTTGGCTACAGCAAATCAGTTTAGCGAGTAGTATAGGATTTAACGCAAAAGAATTGAATCAATTGCTCGCTTTAGTTCGTGAACATGAAGCTTTATTTTTGGAGGCTTGGAATGACTTCTTTAACATTAAACGCTGAACCCATCGCACAGTCTGTTGAAACATCAGACAGCGACTTAATTGTAAGATTAACTGATGGACGTGTGCTTTCTGCACCTTTGGTGTGGTTTCCGCGCTTAAATAATGCTGTGCCTGCTAAACGTCAAACTTATGAATTAATGGGTAATGGTGCGGGCATTCACTGGCCAGAATTAGATGAAGATATCAGCGTGGTTGGTTTGCTAGCAGGACTTCCTTCAATTGAATATCGTGCTGAATAGTTAGCTATACCAATCATATGCCAGTCACCGAAATCAATCATATTAACCTGCGCGCGAATCGCGACTTGATGCATGTGTTGCGCGATTTTTATTGCGGTATTGTGGGGTTGAAAGTGGGTCCGCGCACGGCGACTACTAGCTATGGCTTTTGGTTGTATATTGGCGATAACGATGTGGTGCATATTGCTGAATACAATAAAGGTGTTGGCGCACCCGATTTGCATGTGAATGGCACTTACGACCATGTATCGTTTACTTGTAACGATATGCCTGCAATGGAGGCGCATCTTACTTCAAATTCAATACCTTACAGCACGCGCATTTTAATGAACGGCGTTAAGCAAATTAACTTTAAAGACCCTGCTGGTAACGGTATTGAGCTTAACTTTGAAGAGTTTCGCAATACCTAAAAAAAGCTGACTATTTGTTGTGTGACTCGCATCACATACAAATGCTTGAATAAAACTAAAATACCCAAATGTAGTCATAATTTTAATTAACACGTTATTAAAAACAGTGTTAATTCTGCTAATACTTGTACATAAGCGCAGATTTGGAGAAGAGATGAAAACGAAACAATTTTTAGTGAATTCAATGCTTGCATGCGGTTTATTAATGGGCGCTAGCGCCAGTGTAATGGCGGAGCCTAATGCAACATTATGGCCGGTGATGAAAGAGGCGTTTTTTGAAAAGCGCCCCATGAAAGACGTCACTTTTATGAAAATTGAGGCGCCGCGCCGCGCCGAAAGTGGTGCGCAAGTGCCAGTGACTTACAGTATTGATAACGCCGCCGCCAATGGCGTAAAAATCACCAAACTATACGCTTTTGTGGATGCCAATCCGATTCCATTAACGGCTACTTATCACCTGACGGAAGCATTAGGCAATTTTCAATTGGCTACACGTATTCGTTTTGAAACGGATGCCTTTGTGCGTTTGGTGGGTGAGGATGCAAAAGGTAATCTATATTTAGCATCGCGTGAGATTCGCGCAGCAGGTGGTTGTGGCGGCACGGTTGAAAACGATGAAGCAGCCACGCGTGCAGCGGCAGGTAAAATTAAAATGAAAGTGGATGAAGTAAAAATGGGCGCCGCAACGCCTGCCACTTTTAATATTAAACACGTGATGCGCACTGGCTTACAGCGCGATTTGGTTTCACAAGGTTTTGTGCCCGCTTTTTACATTAATAAAACCGAGTTTAAATATAACGGCAAACCAGTAATGACGGTTGATGTGGGTGTTGGTACGGCAGAAGACCCTTATTTTAAATTTAATTTTGTGCCAACTGAGCCAGGTAAATTAGAAGTAATGGCAACAGATAACGAAGGAAAAACATTTAGCCATGCGATTGATGTGAATAGTTAATAAGTTTGCTAGTGTTAAAAAGGCTTCTTTCTAGAAGCCTTTTTTATTGCTGAATCGATATTGATTAAGGCGATGCGGTGCTAGAATTAACGCCATCATTTGAAGGAGATAAAGCATGAAAAGTTACCGTAAAGAACTCTGGTTTAATCCACCTACCCGCGTGGCGTTTATCCGCATTACAGAGCAGATTAACGAATGCTTGCGCGAAAGTGGCGTGCGCGAAGGCTTGGTGCTAATAAACGCTATGCATATTACCGCCAGCGTGTTTATAAACGACGATGAGCGCGGTTTGCACCATGACTACACGCAGTGGCTAGAAAAGCTGGCGCCGCATGAGCCAGTAAGCAGCTATCGCCATAACGATACAGGCGAAGATAATGCCGATGCACATATGAAAAGGCAAATTATGGGCCGCGAAGTGGTGGTGGCGATTACTGAAGGTCGCTTAGATTTTGGCCCTTGGGAACAGATTTTTTATGGCGAATTTGATGGCAGACGCAAAAAACGTGTGCTGGTGAAAATTATTGGTGAATAAACTAATAATTAAATTTTAGCCAAACAAAAAGGGAGCAATTGCTCCCTTTGTTTAATCCAAAAAAACTGGATTATTTATTCATTACGTACATTGTTACTTCAAAGCCAAAACGCATTTCTGTAGCTGCTGGTGTTGTCCACATGATCAATATCCTTTTTATAAATCGGTTAATAAATTTGGTGTTACTACAAACCGCAAAAATTTAATTCGTTGCTTGTTTGTGTGACTGCATTGTGCGCTTGGTGTTAGGTTTTGACACTGCAATTAGCCATTAACAGGGCTTAAGCATTTTCATTAGCTTAAGCTGATTAATCTGTTTTAAGGCGTGCTAGCCGCGAATATACTGTTCAAGCTCTGCAATTAAACGTTGCTGATAGGTAATCGTTTCTTTCACCAAATCTCCTAAGGACAACATGCCAGCAAGCTCTTCGCCATTTAAAACAGGCAGATGGCGTATGCGTTTTTCGCTCATCATGCTCATGGCGGACTCGACCAAATCGTCGGCGTTTCCAAAAATCACTTTGTCTGTCATTACTTCGGATATTTGGGTGGTTTTAGAGGAGCGACCTTTTAAAATCACTTCGCGCGCGTAATCGCGCTCTGAAAATATGCCAATTAATTTGCCATCTTGAATCACGGCCAGCGCGCCAATTTTATACTCGGCCAAAATCACCAGCGCATCAAATACAGGGCGGTTTGGGGCAATGCTGATCACTTCTTTGTGTTTTTTATCGTTTAAAATTTGCTGTAAAGTTTTCATGTTCTTCTCCGGCAAGTTAGTATTTAAATATACTCCGATAAATAATTTAGCCAATATCTACACATAAATAAATCAGAAAATTGTTGACTTAGTTAGGTGGCTAACTATAATGGAGCTAACCATTAACAAGTTGCCATTTATGTTGCAATTAAGAGATCTTCCAACGCCAGAAATATTAGGCAAATTTGCTGATCGCTACCCAGAAGCAGATGTGACGGCGATTGCCAGTTTTCTATATTTGCTGCGTGTAGCGACTGATTTATCGATAGCGCTGGATACTTGCCTAAGCAAACACGATTTATTGCAAGGCCGCTGGTGGGTGTTGATTTTGTTGATGCGCGAAGAATCGATGACTTCTACGCCGTCAACATTGGCCGAAAAAGTAGGCGTTTCGCGCGCCAACATGACTGGGTTGCTAGATGGCTTAGAGCAAAGCGGATTAGTCACCAGAGTATTCGCAAAAGAAGATAGGCGCAGCGTAAAAATTCAACTAACCATTGCTGGGCAAGCCAAGTTGGATTTAGTGATGCCCGATTATTACCGCCGTTTAAGGCAGTGTATGCAGGCGTTAGATGAAGAAAAGCGGGCGCAGTTACAGCAATTATTAGGCTTAATTAATAACGGTATTTCAGCCTTTATTTAATGTATTTAAATGTATTTAAGCAATTTTAATCACTTAAAAGAGAGTAAAAAATGAGCACTATTCAAACAGAAATTTCAGCCATTAACGCCAAATTTGACCAAGCATTTAATAGTAAAAATGCCGCCGATATTGGCCAGCTTTATGACACAAATGCAGCTGTAATGCCAGCGCCAGCAGGTGTGCCAGTAATTGGTGTGCAGGCGATTCAAGCATTTTTTGCAGGATTAATTGAGGCAGGTGTGATTGACCACAAACTAACCTTAACGGACGCGGTTGAAGAAGGCAATTTAGCCTATCAACGTGGTAATTGGGCCGGCGCGATGGTCGATGCCGAAGGTGTGCGTCAAACATTTGGTGGTAATGTGCATTTGGTTTATCGCAAACAAGCTGATGGCGCTTGGAAAGCGGTAACGCATATCTGGAATTAATGCGCTTAAATTAGAGCGCTAAAGTTAAGGCAGTAAATTTATGGAAAACAGCACAAAAGTCACCGTACGCGCCTTTATCGCGTTAATGGTTTTAACCATTATCTGGGGTTATAACTGGGTGGTGATGAAAAATGCACTGCAATTTGCAGGGCCTTTTCAGTTCGCCGCGCTGCGCACTTTTTTAGGTGCGCTTGTGCTATTTGTGGTGATTTACTTCACTAAAAGGCCGTTGGGATTAAAAGAATTCCCTACCATGCTGGTGTTGGGATTATTGCAAACCATTGGCTTCACTGGCCTGCTAATTTGGGCGCTGGTTGAAGGCGGCGCAGGAAAAACCGCGGTGCTAACTTACACCATGCCGTTTTGGGTGATGCTGTTTGCGTGGCCAATGCTGGGCGAAAAAGTGCAGGGCTGGCAGTGGCTGGCCGTGATTGCGGCCATATTTGGTATGGTGCTGATTTTTGACCCATTGCATATCAAAGCCGATGGTTTTAGCATGTTTTTAGCCCTATGTTCAGGCGTATCTTGGGCCTTATCCGCGATAATTTCTAAAAAACTGCATCAACGCAGCCCCAATTTAGATTTACTTAATTTAACGGCTTGGCCCATGTTGCTTGGCTCTGTGCCTATGCTTGCCATTGCCTTTATCGTGCCCGCACCGCCCATTCAATGGACAGGCTATTTTATTGGCGCTGTGTTGTTTAATGTGATTTTAAGCGGCGCGCTGGCTTGGTTGCTTTGGTTATATGCTTTGCAACGTTTGCCGGCAGGTGTGGCTAGTATGGCGTCTATGTTGGCGCCAGTAATAGGTGTGATGGCGGCATGGATACAGCTTAATGAAGTGCCCAATACCTTTGAGCTTATTGGCATGTTGCTGATTGCCTTGGCGCTGGTGCAAATATCGGTAATTACCATGCGCAAACATCAGCCAGTAGATTGCGCGCAAGGCCAAGAATAAACTGCATCAAGCCTATGATAAAATGCAAGGATATTCAAAAATATCGACGCAAAATATCAAGGAAAACAGTATGGCAGGACACAGTAAATGGGCCAATATTCAGCACCGCAAAGGTCGCCAAGACGCCAAACGCGGCAAAATCTTCACCAAACTGATTAAAGAAATCACCGTAGCCGCGCGTTTAAGCGGCGGCGATGTCACCATGAATCCGCGCTTGCGCGCCGCCGTGGCTGAGGCAAAAGAAGAAAATATGCCAGCCGACAATATTACGCGCGCCATTAAAAAAGGCACGGGCGAGCTAGAAGGCGTGAATTACGAAGAGATTCGTTATGAAGGCTACGGCATTAACGGCGCGGCCATTATTATTGATTGCCTAACCGATAACAAACAGCGCGCCGTGGCTGATGTACGTCATGCACTAACCAAATTTGGTGGCAATTTAGGTACGGATGGTTCTGTGGCTTTTATGTTCAAACATTGCGGCAGCTTGCTGTATGAGCCAGGTACTTCTGAAGATAAAGTAATGGAAGTGGCGCTTGAAGCAGGTGCAGAAGATATTGTGACTGATGAAGACGGCAGCATTGAAGTGATTACCCCGCCCAATGATTTTATTGCCATTAAAGAAGCCATGGAAGCCGCTGGATTAAAAGCGGTGATGGCAGAAGTGATGATGAAACCCAGCGTTGAAACGGTTTTTACAGGCGATGATGCGATTAAAATGCAAAAAATTCTGGATGCGCTGGAAGACTTGGACGATGTGCAGGACGTTTATACCACTGCAGTTATTGAGGATTAATTTGTGTCAGAACTTGCTAAGTGTTCAGTTGATGGTTGCAATAGCTCAGTCTCTAAGTCTGGATATAAGCTTTGTTTGGAACATTGGCGATTTGAAAATAAAAAACCTATTACGACAAAGAATGATAAAGAAATACATAAAAGTGAATCAAAAGTGGTTGGCACTTATTTATCAGTTACTACTTTAGGTGAGACCTTAAATATTAGCAGCCGAAAATTGAACCAAATTTTTTTGGAACTAGGTTGGATTGATAAAAAAGAAAATGGCTGGGTCGTAACTGACTTGGGCGCAAAATTGCGTGGTCAAGTTGAAATTGGAAGAGATAAAAAAACTTTAATTAAGTGGCCTGTAGGT
>JAYWCF010000163.1:0-5314 GCA_043780715.1 Methylotenera sp.
ATTATGCCAAGCGACGATTTGCCCATGCATTTTCAAGATGATTTAAAGCTGATTCAACGCTGGCGCTGGGATGGCACGCATTACGAAAAAACTGCCAATGCATGGCTAGAAAATATGGATAAAAACGCCAAGGCTATTACGCCTATTTTGGCGGCCACTTATGGCGATAAAGACGTAGAAATGTGGCGCAACCGCTGGCGCATGTTTTACATGGCTTGCGCCGAATTATTTGGTTATAACAACGGTCAAGAATGGTGGGTAACGCACTATTTATTTGAGAAACGATAAAATGCAGCCACGCTTGGTTGTAAATTTTATATTGTTTCAAATAGGCTGGTTTGCCTGCGTAATTGGCGCTGCCAAGCAAATACCGTGGTTAGGCGTTGCCACAGTGGTGGCCATTGTGGCTTGGCATTTAACACAAGCTAAGCAAGCTAAAAAAGAAGTTCAGTTGTTAATAATTGCACTGGTAATTGGCGGCACTTTTGACCAGATTATGCTGAATCATCAGCTGATTACTTACCAAGCACACGGCTGGAGTAGCATGCTGGTGCCAGTATGGATTTTGGCGCTTTGGGCCGAATTTGTAACGGTATTAAATGTGAGTTTACGTTGGATGAAAGGCCGCTGGCTAATTGCGGTTTTATTTGGCGCCATTGGCGGGCCGCTAGCTTATATGGGCGCCGAAAAATTAGGCGCGGTAACACTCAACCATTTGCCCATTAGCTATATTGCGTTAAGTGTTGGCTGGGCTTGTTTAACGCCACTTTTATTAAAGCTTTCACAAAAATTTGATGGATTTGCAGATTAAAGATGTTTAATTGGTCTATTTATTTATACAGCTTGGTGGCCATTGGCTTATTTGCGTTAATGGGCTGGATGCTGAGCTTAATTCGCGACAAAGTAACGCATGTGGACAGCATGTGGAGCCTATTTTTTGTGCTGGCCAGCTTTACCAGCGCCCTATTTGTGTTTGATAGCTCACCACGAATTTTACTGGTACTAAGCTTGGTTTCACTTTGGGCCATACGCTTATGCGCCTACCTGACTTGGCGAAATTGGGGCCCGCATGAAGATCAGCGATATGTTGAAATTAGACGCAATAATGAGCCGCATTTTTGGCTAAAAAGCAGTTATATTATTTTTGGTTTACAAGGCATTTTGGCTTGGATAATTTCGCTATCTTTATACGGCGCTATTGATTCAAATGCGCCAATTAACGCGCTAGATTACTTTGGTTTTATTTTGTTTATGTTGGGTTTTTACTGGGAAACAGTGGCTGATTGGCAACTAACCCAATTTAAAGCGAATCCATCTAATAAAGGCAAAGTGCTAGACACCGGTTTATGGCGCTACAGCCGTCACCCCAATTATTTTGGCGAATGCTGTGTGTGGTGGGGGTTTTACCTTATCGCCCTTGCTGGCGGCGCTTGGTGGGCGATTATCTCACCACTTTTAATGACTTTGTTATTGCTTAAAGTGAGCGGCGTAAGTTTATTAGAAAAAGATATTGCAGAACGTAGGCCTAATTATGTTGCTTATACTAAAAGCACAAATAGCTTTATTCCTGGTTTGCCCAAAAATTAAATTTCACTAACTTAAGTTTTTATAAAGCAATATTTCTTAACATCATGAGGTTGCAATGTATCAAATTAAATCAGCATTACTAGCCGCCTCTTTAATGGTTGTGGCAATGCCTGTTATGGCCGAAGAATGGGCGTTTGACGTATTTTTAGATAAAAATAAAATCGGCAAACACATGTTTACTTTAGACCAAAATAGCCTGCTCACCAGCCGCGCAAAATTTAATGTAAAAGTGCTATTCGTTAATGCATACAGCTACGATCACGTTTCAAAAGAGCAATGGAATGAGGATTGTTTAGCCAAAATTGAAGCAAACACCACTGAAAATAAAGTGGTTACCAATATTAAAGGCGCGCAAAAAGACGCAGGATTTGAAGTGTCGGATGGAAAAAAAACGCAAAATCTAAACACCTGCACCATGACTTTTGCTTATTGGAACCCCAAAATTCTTACGCAATCCAAATTGCTAAATCCGCAAAATGCCGAATATCTAGATACACAATTTGAAAAGCTGGAGCCAGAAACCATTACGGTAAAAGGCAAGCCTGTAGAAACCATCCATTACAAACTTAAAGGCAGTTTAAACGGTAAAAGCAAACTCAATATTGAGCTTTGGTACAACCTTAAAAACGAGTGGGTTGCCTTAAAATCCACAACGCCTGAAGGCTACATAATCAACTATAAATTGATTTAAATCATCATGTTAAATTTAAAACTTAAAGTATTACTTATTCTATTATTTAGCTGGTTAATAACCGGTTGTGCGAGTACAAAAATGGATTCTATAGCCACCGTAAGTAAAGTCGATTTACCGCGTTTTATGGGTGATTGGTATGTGATTGCGGCAATTCCAACCGCCATAGAAACACAATCATATAACGCGATTGAGAATTACAAATTAGAGCCAGACGGCACTATTGCCACCACTTTTACCTATTACAAAGGCGCTTTTGATGGCCCGCTTAAAACCTATAAACCGCGCGGATTTGTAGTGAAAGAAACCGGCAATGCGCTATGGGGCATGCAATTTATTTGGCCCATAAAAGCCGAATATCGCATTGCTTATTTGGATAACAATTATCAGCAAACAGTGATTGCGCGCAATGCGCGTGATTATGTGTGGATTATGGCGCGCACGCCGCAAATTGATGATGCTAAATACGCCGAATTAACGCAGTTGGTTAAAAAAATGGGTTATGACACAGCCAAATTGCGCAAAGTACCGCAAAGCTGGTCTGGCGTTAAAAGTGATATTCTAAAGGCTGAGTAATCATGTCAAGCAAGATTCCTTTCTTAAGTACTTTAAGTAGTTGGCTAGATAACGATGCGCTAGCCGAAAACGACAATCTAGAAGCGGAACATCGCATCGATTATTGGCGCGTTATTCCTTTTGTTGCCATGCATTTAGCTTGCTTTGCCTTATTTTGGGTGGGTTATAGCGTATTTGCCATTATTTTTGCAGTGGCACTTTACGCGATTAGAATGTTTGCGATTACAGGCTTTTACCACCGCTATTTTTCGCACAAAGCGTTTCAAACCAGCCGTTTTGGGCAATTTATATTTGCCGTTTTAGGTGCAACCGCCGTGCAACGTGGCCCTTTATGGTGGGCCGCACACCACCGCAATCATCATAGCCATTCAGATGAAGAAAACGATGCGCACTCCCCCGTTCAGCACGGTTTTTTATGGAGTCACATCGGTTGGTTTTTATCACGCAGCAACTTTCACACCCAATTTGATCGCGTCAAAGAACTGGCTAAATTTCCTGAATTACGTTTTTTAGACCGATTTGATGTATTGATTCCAGTAGTGTTTGCCTTAGGGATTTATGCTTTAGGCGCACTTTTAGAAAGTTATGCGCCAAGCTTGCAAACCAATGGCTGGCAGTTGCTGGTTTGGGGCTTTGTTATTTCTACCGTAGCGCTTTATCACGCCACCTTTAGCGTCAATTCATTAGCGCATACTTGGGGCAAACGCCGCTATGCCACCCGCGACCAAAGCCGCAACAACTTTTTAATCGCACTTTTGACATTAGGCGAAGGCTGGCATAACAACCATCACCACTACCCAGGTGCCGCAAAACAAGGCTTTTACTGGTGGGAAATCGATTTTACCTACTACGGTTTACGCCTGTTAGCCGCCACTGGCCTTATTTGGAATCTGCGAAAAGTACCCGTTGAAATTCGTGAAGCCAAGCAATACAAAAATCAGTAATATAAAAATTAGCCAGACAAAAACCAGCATTAAAAAAAGAGAGTTTTTCAATTGAATATCGCCATTATTGGCAGCGGAATCGCTGGCAACATCATCGCTCACCATCTACATAAAGATCACGCCATCACTGTTTTTGAGGCCAATAGTCATATTGGCGGCCATACCCACACGCATGATATTGAATTAATGGGTAAAAATTATGTCGTAGATACAGGTTTTATTGTATTTAACGACCGCACTTATCCGCATTTTATTGAGATGTTAGATGCGCAAAAAGTAGCTTGGCAGCCAAGCCAAATGAGCTTTAGTGTGCGCAATCAACTGACAGGATTGGAATATAACGGCACTACTTTAAATAGCCTATTTGCGCAGCGGCGCAATTTTTTTAAGCCCAGTTTTTACGGCATGATTCGCGATATTTTGCGCTTTAATAAACAAGCACTGGCTTTGCTAGAAAGCGATAGCGAGATTAAATTGGGCGATTATTTAGCGCAAAATAATTACAAACCGACTTTTATTAATAATTATATTGTGCCAATGGGCGCGGCGATTTGGTCTACCGATGCGGCGCAAATGTTGGATTTTCCGGCGCGTTTTTTGGTGCGATTCTTTCATCACCACGGCATGTTAACGGTTAACAATAGGCCGCAATGGCGCACCATTACTGGTGGATCGGCCAGATATGTAGAAAAACTGACTGAAGACTTTAAATTTAAAATCAAGCTCAACACGCCTGTAGCTAGTGTGCAAAGGCTTAATAACACCGTTAACATCAAGTTTAAAAATGGCTTAGAGCAAAGCTTTGATTATGTATTTTTTGCTTGCCACAGTGACCAAGCCTTAAAAATATTGGGCGATGATGCCAGCGCACAAGAGCGCGAAATTTTAGGCGCGATACCTTACCAAGAAAATACCGTGTATTTGCATCACGATGCCAGCTTGTTGCCAAAGCGCAAATTGGCATGGGCGGCTTGGAATTATCATGTTAATGCCAAGTCATCAAACACTGAGTCAACAGACGTTAAACCATTAAATAAGGTACAAGTAACCTACAATATGAATATTTTACAAAATATTCAATCACCTGAGCCAATTTTAGTCACGCTAAACCACACCGATTTTATTAATCCAGCCAAAGTCATTAAACGCCTTACCTATACGCACCCTGTTTTTACGCTAGCTGGCGTGGCAGCACAAGCAAGGCATGCCGAAATTAGCGGTCCTAATTTAACCGCCTACGCCGGTGCCTATTGGTTAAAAGGCTTTCATGAAGATGGCGTTGCCAGTGCGTTAAACGCCTTAAAACACTTTAAAACGCACAGCACAAGCACGTAACAATGAATAGCGCCATCTACAAGGGTTGGGTTGATCATCAACGCTATTCACCCAAAGTGCATGGTTTTCGCTATCGCGTGTTTATGATGTATTTGGATTTAGATGAATTAGCGCAGCTGTTTAATCAATCGCGCTTTTGGTCGCTAGAAACACGCAATATTGCCCAATTTAAGCGTACCGA
>JAYWCF010000164.1:0-14017 GCA_043780715.1 Methylotenera sp.
AATATGGCTAACTTTAAACATCGCACTTGCTTGGATAAACCCCGCCGCAGAAACTCTAGTAGTGATTAATCCGCTAGTGGGCCTAAAGCCAATAAATCTTTTAAGCTATTTTTAATAAGCTGATTTTTGTAATGCCTATCACGCCTGCCTTTTTTGGCTGCGCTTCTTTTGGCGTTACGTTTATCAACCACAATTTCGTCAATGCGCGTCAGGTCGTCAATGTCTTTAATATCGCTGGGTGAGTTTCTATTTGCCATTTTTAAAATGCCATTTATGGAATAGTTTTATGACACACTTAAGCATTTAAAAGTGCGTTAATTGCTATACAGATTTTATTAAATGTTGCGCCAGTTTTAAGCCGCTTAACCAAGCACCTTGCAATTTTCCGCCATTTAACCAATCGCCGCATAAGCCAATTTTATTGGCATTGTCATAGTGGAAAACGCTATTTAAATACTGTTCGCAATCGGCATACAGCCAGCCATGCAGCTGCTGGCTTTCTACTTTAATAGTGTGAGATGCGGCGTTGGAGCGTTGAATAATGTAGGTAAATTCGGCTAGCATCACTTGCGCAATGGTATCTTTTTCATCCGCAATATGTGCTTTGCTCCATTGGCTGGTGGCATGCAAAACCCAAGTTTCTGTGCCATTGTTAGCTTGATTTAAGCGGCCCGGTTTTGCGCTATCTCTGGCTATCCAGCTTAATAAGCCACTATTAATAAATAGGCCATCAAATTCACAAGGTATGGTTTGGCTTAAATGCAGCATTAGCGCAAAGCAAGGTTGCATTACAACGCTGGCGCTAATTTCATAGGCGCTTGATGCCGTATTTTTAAGTAAAACGGCGGCTTGCGGCGCTGGTATTGCTAGCACTATGGCATCGAAATTTTGTGGATTTAAGCCGTGTTCTTTTGTGCTAATTTGCCACTGTTGCGCTTGTTGAGTAATGCCGATAACGGTGGATTCTGTTTGAATATTTAGGCTATCTGCCAACCATTTAGCGGGTGCATTATTTTGGGGGTAGCCAACATAGCGCGATGTTTTAAGCGTTTGCTCAGAATCTTTAGCGCTAAAATATTCGCCGTCGTACACTTGCAGGCTTGGTTGCCATAATGTGGCAACGTCCGCTTTTAGCCAACGCTTAACTTCTGCAAAAAATAGCGGATCGCGCGCGGTAAAATATTGCGCGCCATGGTCACACTGCCATTGTGGAGTAACGCGGGTGCTTAATCGGCCAGATGGGCCACGACTTTTTTCAAAAAGCGTGACATTAAAACCAGCATTTTGTAATGCGCTTGCGCAACTTAATCCTGCAATTCCAGCACCAATGATGGCAATTTTAGAAGTTTGCGACATGCTTACACCCAGCCTTGCAGCCAAATAGTGGCATCGTTTAGTTGCTGCCAAGGCAATAGTTGGATACGTTTGGAATGTACGGCCTCTAGCTCAATGTATTCAATTGGTTGGTCTGGCAGGTCGGGTACAATCAATTTAATCACCATAAAATGTTTTTCTTTATTTGCAGGTGTTTCCGCTGTCCATTTGCTTTTTAGCAGCTTTTTTGGGTTGGTAATGCGCTTGGTGGTTGCTTGCATATTGGTTACTGGCTTGATTAAATATTGGTGTTGAAACGGACTATTAATATGGCAAAATCTTTGCAATTAAGTTGCTAAAGTAAAAGCCTAATTCGTTATTAAGCAATTTAATTGCGCTTGTGTTGGCTAACTAACATGCTAACTATCCTTAAATGTGCGTTAATCCTTAAGTGTGCGTTAATATCCTTGCATCGTTTTTGTATTCACGCATGGCGAATACATTTTTGGCGTTAAATAGAAAGGTTGTTATGGCGATTGGTTGGCTGGCAATATTAAAAGCAGTGCCTTGGGCAGAAGTGGCAAGAAAAGCGCCAGAAATTGCCGATAGCGCAAAAAAATTATGGGGTAGTGTGGCGCGAAAATCACCGCAGCCAGAACTTGAAATGCGCACTGTATATGCATCGGATGATGATGATGTTAACACTTTAAAAAATCGGCTAGCTAAAGTAGAGGCCGCTAATGCAGAGCTGCATAATCAAATGTTGACTTCATCTGAATTAATTAAAGCGCTGGCTGAGCAAAATACGCAACTCATTGATAATGTTGAATTAAACCGTAAACGCATCACTAAGCTGACTTATTTGACCATTGCTATCGGCATTATCGCTTTGTATTGCTTGGTTGAAATAATCAACAGTTAATCGCAGATGCTTAATATATTGTGCATGAATTAATATTTATTTTAATGGTCATTTAACAATGATAAATAACTATTCCCTTCCCCTTTTTCCGCTTAATTCAGTGATTTGCCCTGGCGGTTTAATACCGCTGCGAATTTTTGAAGCGCGCTATTTGGACATGGTAAAAAATTGCCTGAGAAATAAAACATCGTTTGCCATTGTGGCTGTTATGCCAGAGGAGGAAGCGAAACTAGAAGGCAATTTTCCGTTTGCAAGTGTTGGCACAGTGGTGGATATTACCAATGCCGATGTCACCACCGTGGGCTTGATGATGATTCATTGCGTTGGGCAGCACAGGGTTAAGGTAAATGCGTTTGCACAACAAGTAGACGGCTTACTGATTGGTGAAGTGAGTGATATTGCCAATGATATTGCGCTGCCAATACCGGAAGACTTAAAAATTATTAGCGCCAGCTTACAACGTTTGCTGGAATCGCTGCCCAGCCAAGGTGTGCTGCCGGCCGATATTCCTATTATTGAGCCTTATCAATTTAACGATGCATCTTGGGTGGCTAACCGTTGGGTTGAGCTGCTTGATTTGCCCTTGTTGCAAAAACAGCGCTTGATGCAGCTAGATAGCCCCATTGTGCGCTTAGAGCTGATTTACGATATTTTGGGCGTCGACACAAATCAATCACTAAGTTAATCAATCGCTCAGTTAATCAATAATTTAAGTTAATCAATAAGTTAAGTTAAACAGATGCAAATTCAAAATAGTTTTGAGCTGGAATTTATCGCTTATTTATCCATGCATTTAGAAAACATGCATTTAGAAAATATGGCGTGCGAGCAGACCAAAAAAGACAATACTAAACAGCGCGATCGCTATTCACAACTGATTGTATTTATTCAAGAATCTTCTTTTGAGGAGGCTTACGAAAAATACAAACAAATTGCGTTGGCCGATACTGACATAGAACATTTTAGCGAATCCACCATAAAAATGGCGCAACGCTTGGCTAGAATAGACATGGGCTTGCCTTTGGTAATCGATTAAATCGGCAATTTTAGAAATGCGTTTAGCGATCTTGATGACTTATTTTTATTGAACTTATCTTTAAATAAAATGGCCTTATTGGCTTAATTTATTAAAGGATATGGTATGAAAAAAACAGCTTTGATATGTGTTATCGCATGTTCTATTGGCTTATCACAAATGGCTTTTGCCAATCATCATGAAGAAGGCAAGGCGATGGACGGCGCGAAATGTGAAGGCATGGCACACGGTAACTTTAGTATTTCTGGTTTAGATGCCAATAAAGATGGCGCAATTAGCCAGGCTGAATATTTGGCTGGCGACAAAACCAATAACGAAAAGACTTTTAAGCATATAGATGCCAATAGTGACGGCAAACTAGACCAAGCGGAACAAGCTGAAATTGAAGCGGTTTATAAAGCTATTCACCAAGAACCTAAAACCAAAAACATCAGTATTTAAGGCAATGTTGTTTTAAGTAAATTCATGAGTGTTTATTGCGTGTTGTGCATAGGGTTAAATTTTTGGTAGCGCGTAATATGTATACATGCAAGACGAACTTGCAAAACCCAACTAACTTAAAGGACTTATCATGTGGACAACACCAGCAGCTACTGAAATGCGTTTTGGCTTTGAAGTAACAATGTACGTAATGAACAAATAATAAGTTTTACCAAATTTAAAAAGCCTATTCAGAAATGAATAGGCTTTTTTTATAGCTAAATCTATTGCATGAGCGGCTTTGCGTAAACGCTAGGCTGCAACTAAGGAATACCAATCACCTTAAGGTATTCTTCAAGCGTTAAAGTCAGCTGCTGCAAAGAATTATTCACTTCGTCTAAATGCGTATTTGAATCAAGATGCAATTTTCCCAGCAATTCTTTGTGTTTTTCAATCGCGTTAACATGCTGTTCAAATTTAATCTTTTTTAATTCTGGTTTAATTGAATCTGGTTTTTCCAATTTTGGCTCTGTCATGGCAGCTTGCTCCTATTGATGATTTTCTATTATAACGGCTTTACATCGCCACACATGGCGCCAATCCATTTGCCGCTAATATCCGCTTGCTCATTCACAGCATTGCCTTGCGCCAAGCCATTAAATTTGGTTTTGCCAGTAAAGCTTTCGGCGCTAGTAATGGCGCCTTCGGCTGTGCCTGTGCCTTTTAAGTCCGCGCCATCGCACACAAAATCCATTTTGTAATTGTTGCCAGTGCGGCTTGAATTTTTGGTAATGCAGCCTAAATTATTCTCACCAAAAATGGGCGGTGCTTTTTGGCTGGCCATTTCTGGCGTAATGCAGGCTTTTGATAAAGCAGCGCCGTTTTCAATCGGCGGAATCTCAAGCCCATATTCGGTGGCAAGGTCTTTTATGCTTTGCATTTGGTCGGCGGGAATATGCGGTACTAACAATAATAAATCAGAAGACGTGGCGATTTCCCATAATCCTTGGCGCATGTTTGTGTCGCCTGCAAATGCGCTAGAAGCAAGCAATATAAAGGCGGGCGCGGCAATTAATTGATGCATTCAATTCCTTAAAATAATAGGTTGATCTCAACAAGATAACATAAAGCCGCTTTAGTGTAGATGCGCTATAGCACATAGCGGCTGATTAAGTATTAATTTGGTCACCATAACATTTGCGTGTGAGTTAATATAATAGTTACATATAACCAACATGGTTTAAATACGGAAATTGAAAATGAAAAACTTAAACCAATCGACAGAGTTGGATAAAGCCGAAGTGGATAGTGCCGTTTATAAAACCTTATTAGAATCGACCAATGCGATTCCATGGAAGCTAGATTGGGCGACCATGACGTTTGAATATATTGGGCCGCAAATTGAAAAGTTATTGGGCTGGTCGCAAGCCAGTTGGGCCACTTCGCAAGATTGGATTGATAGAATGCACCCCGAAGATAAGGCTTGGGTGGTGGATTATTGCATTGCAAAATCGTTAGAAGGTACCGATCATGAGGCGGATTATCGCGCCATGACCAAAGATGGAAATTATGTGTGGATTCGCGATGTGGTGCATGTGGTGCGCAATCCAGATGGCACTGCAAACGCGCTAATGGGTTTTATGTTTGATATTAGCGAGCGCAAAAAAACTGAAGAAAAGTTAATTACCCTGCAAAAAAAATTAGAAGAATTTTCCTTTAAAGATGGCTTAACGGGCGTGGCTAATCGGCGAATGTTTGATTCAGTGATGGAAGTTGAATGGCTGAATGCGCGCCGCAATAACCAGCCGTTATCATTAATTATGGTGGATATTGATTATTTTAAACAATATAACGACTATTATGGCCATATTCAGGGCGATGATTCATTAAAGCGTGTGGCGCATGTGTTAAGCGCAGTGGCCACACGTTCGCGCGATTTTTGTGCGCGATTTGGTGGTGAGGAATTTGTGCTGGTTTTGCCAGAAACCGATGCTGTTGCCGCCAAAAAAGTAGCCGAACGCTGTCATCAAGTCATATTTAAAGAGCAAATCTTGCATGCAAAATCCGCCATAAGCCAATTGCTGACTATCAGTACTGGCGTTGGTACGATTATTCCAGCAGCCCAAGATGAGCCGCTAGCGTTTATTCATGAGGTAGATAGGCATTTATACCTTGCCAAGCAAACAGGTCGAAATCGCATTATCACAGCGGCCGATTAATTAGCGTTTTGCAGGATTTTTAAGCCAATAATCGGGACGATTAGCCGCTGGCGCAAATATTTGCATATCGGCCCTGCTTAAGTTGGTTAGTGCTTCGCTAATTGAAATTTTATTTTTGGCGGCATTAACAGTTGCTACAGGCTGCGCGTATGTTAGCCAAGCGGGGTTTTGTTTATAGCCGTTATCAGTCATGCATTGCTCAATTACATTGGTTTTTTTGGCCAAGCGCACCAACATTTGAAACTCAACAATTGGCACATCGTTTGCCACTGCTCTTTCGCCGAAATCAAGGCATCTATCACCCATTTTAACTAATTCGGCTTGCAATTTTATTTGCGCAGGGCTTAATGCCGGCTTTGTTTGCAAGCCATTTTTAGCGTATAGAAAATAAATACTCAGCGCCAAAACGGCCAATAAAATCATGACAATTTTAAGATTGAATTTAAACATGATTTTTACCTCGGCTAAGTATTGATATTGGCTTGCAATACCTAGACTAGTTTCTTACGATTTAATTCGCAAAAAATCCGGCTTGCCTAAATCCACACCGTTATGACGCAAAATATTGTAGGTAGTGGTTACGTGAAAATACACGTTCGGCATCACCCATTTCAGCAAATAATCCTGCCCAGTAAATTTAAGCTCAATTTTGCGCACCATAATCGTAATATCGCGCGTTTCGGCATTGATTAATTGCGCAGGCGCCACGCTTTCAATAAACGCCACCGTTTTGGTAATACGCGCTTGCAATTGTTCAAAAGTGGTTTCGTCATCTTCGTATTTTGGTATTTCAACGCCAGCCAATCGTGCTGCCGCGCCCTTGCTCATGTCGGTGGCAATTTGTACTTGTCTGGTTAACGGATACATATCCGGAAAAAGGCGCGCATTTAATAAAACGCTATGCTCAATTTTTTTGGCATCCGCGTGTTCTTCGCCTTTTTTTAAAATATGGCTTAAACTTTTTAGAGTGTGAACCAGTGGCAAAATGGCCGCATCAAACATAGATAACATGGTGTTTTCCTTTAATTAAATACAAATTAAACCTATTGTAGAGTGAATTTTGGCTAATTCAACTCATTTGTCATTCAGTTTAAATTAAACTGATATATGCTGGCTACAGCGTGTTTTATGCGCTTATTTCAATATTTTTACAGGATTTGGATTGCAATCTTTTCATCAAGTTTTAAAGCAACGACTGCCAAATGTAACGCTGACTAAGCTTTTAATCGCTATTAATATATTGGTTTTTGCGGCCATGCTGGTTGGCGGCGCTGGTTTTTGGCATTCACCTAATGGCATACAGCTAACTTGGGGCGCCAACTTTGGCCCAGCCACGCAAGATGGTGAATGGTGGCGATTATTTACCGCCATGTTTTTGCATTTTGGCGCCATGCATTTGCTGCTTAACTGCTACGCCTTGTGGGATGCAGGCCAACTGGCAGAACGCATGTACGGCCATGGCCGATTCTTAGCTATTTACCTATTAAGCGGCTTAGGCGGCAATTTGTTGTCGCTAGTGGTGCAAGGCAATTCAGCCGTTTCAGGCGGCGCATCTGGCGCTATTTTTGGCATTTATGCAGCCGTTTTGGTTTTTTTATGGCGCGAACGCGCCGCTATTCATGCTTATGAATTCCGTTGGTTATTTGGCGCTGGCTGCGCGTTTGCGGTGCTAACTATTGTGTTGGGTTATATTATTCCTGGCATTGATAATGCCGCCCATATTGGCGGATTTATCACAGGCTTATTAGCGAGCATTATTTTTTCGCAAACTATTACCGCGCGCGTGATGCCAACAAAATTCAGCGTAGGTGCGGTTTTAGCCACGATTTTGGCCAGCGTTTTGTTATTCAAAAATATTCCGCCACCTACGTATCGTTGGAGTGATGAGCTATTGTTACGCAGCCAAATAAACGCTTTTTTGTATCAAGATCAAGCGATTAATCGCTCTTGGTTAGAAATTATGCATGATAGTAAACAAGGCAAAGCCAGCTTAGACGAGCTGGCAGGCAAAATTGATTATTCGATTAGCGAACCGTATGAGCAAAGTTTTGAGCGATTATCGCAACTGCCCAGCGATCCTAAATTGCCATCTGCCGCGCAATTAGAAAACATTTTGCGTTATGCTGAACAACGTAAAGATGCCTCTAAAGCGCTTGCGGATAGGCTAAGAGAGCAAGCGCCTAAAACTCAATAAAGCTAAAATATTCTACCTATATTGCGTCATCAGTCTATGATGAAACGATTATTATCAACGCTGGAGAATTATCATGGCAAAAGGCCAAATTAAAAGTAACAAAGAAACCAAAAAACCGAAAAAAAGCAAAGATGTGGTTGTGCCTTCTAGCTCCATTATTCCCATGAAGCCAGCACCAAAAAAGTAAGCGCATTAATGCTCTTCAACGATTAAATTCAATAGCCTATTAACCATGGGCGCAATGATTAAAATGGCGATAAATACAATTGGCCATGCTGTTAAAAATGCACCAAGCCACTGTTTTAAAAAAGCATGTGCTAAAAAGTGAGTATGTGACTCGGTGTGAGTAAAAATAATAATGCCAGAAACAATCATAGCGGTGCTTGCCGACATAATGAAGGCAAACAGTAGCGTACGATAGCGAAAAGCGATTTTACGATTCATAGGCGTTTTCAATGCTTTTTTTCAAATCAATTGACTTACCAAGGTAACGCTTCGCCTTGATGGAAAAACCCGCCATTGGCGCCTTTGCTATCTAATGTGGCTAATTGCACGCTTGTTTTGCCGCCATCAGCCAATTCCATTGGGGCGTTATCGCCGCCTAATTCGGTTTTTACCCAGCCTGGATGGGCAGAATTCACTTTGATATTGGTTTCGCGTAATTCATGCGCCAGATGCACAGTGTAAACGTTAAGTGCGGTTTTAGAAGCGTTGTAGGCAAAGGCTTTGGCAGGGTCAATCGGTGACTTAGGCATGCTGTGCAAAGTAAGCGATGCCAAAATGCTAGATAAATTCACAATACGGCCTGCATCCGATTTTTTAATCAGCGGCAATAGTTTTTGCGTTAGCTCAATCACGGCAAATAGGTTGCTGTGAAAAGTCTGTTGAAGCGTATCAACGCTCACTGTGCTGCTGTTATTGCTGCCCATTAATTGCTCTTGGTTAATGCCCGCGTTATTCACCAAAATATCTAATTGGCCATAATTTTTATTCAAATGCTCAAATACTCGGCTTGCCGATTGGGCTTGGTTGGTATCGTAATGAATGGCTTCTGCTTGGTAACCTAAATCGCGCAATTGTTTAGCGGCGGCTTCGCCTTTAGCTATATCGCGTGCGCCGATAACCACTTTAATGCCTAGTGCGCCTAAACCTTTGGCGGTTTCAAAACCAATACCGCGGTTGGCGCCAGTGATAAAGGCTATTTTTTGTGCTGATGTTGACATATTAAATCCTTAAAGTTTATATTTGTACCGATTGGTAAATAAATATTAGTGCAGATAAAATAATTTGTCAAACAGTTTTGTACCTAATGGTACAATATTATATCTACCAGCATTAACACTTGTAATTATTGATATGACTACTATAGAAAATACTAGTTTGCCTTCTGCAAAGCCAGCCACCAAACCACGTGGTCGGCCATTGGCGTTTAATCAAGATAAAGCATTAGACGCGGCCTTAAACGTCTTTTGGTCGCACGGATATGAAGGCACTTCGATGGCGGAATTGACAGAAGCGCTTGGGATTAACAAGCCCAGTATTTATGCGGCATTTGGCAATAAAGAAGAATTATTTCGGCAAGCGTTAGCGCGTTACGTTTCTGGCCCAGCGGCATTTGTTTCTGAGGTAAAAAAATTAGCCACAGCGCGCCAAGTGGTAGAAAATTTTTTGCAACAGGCGGCTGACTTTTTTACCAATAAAGACACCCCAAATGGCTGCTTGATTGTGCAAGCGGCGCTTACCTGTGGGCAAAGCTCAAGCGTGGTTCAGCAAGAATTAATGGTTTATAGAAAACATTTTGAGGCGGGATTTGCCGCACGTTTTGAGCAGGCAAAAGCTGAGGGCGATTTGCCGCAGCAGGCTGACAGCAAACAATTGGCGAAATATGTCGCCACCATTCACCAAGGTATGTCGGTGCAAGCTAGCACGGGTGCAACGCGTGAAGAATTATTGGCGTTAGTAGAAATGGCGATGAAAAACTGGCCAACGGCTATTTAATAGGCAAAAGTTACTGAGCTACAAGTTATTGTATTTGATGCAATTCTAGCTTGCGCAATTTAGGCGCAAATTTGGCGGTAGCGGCAACCACTGAAAGCGTCATGACGCCGCCAAAAATCACCGATGGCACCAAGCCCATAATGCGCGCCGCTAAGCCAGATTCAAACGCGCCCAACTCATTAGATGAGCCAATAAAAATACCGTTAATGGCCGATACGCGGCCGCGCATGCCGTCTGGGGTGACTAATTGCATAATAGTTTGCCGCATGACAACCGAAATGCCGTCTGCAATGCCAGATAGTAGCAATAGCCCAAACGCCACCCAAAAGCTGGTCGCTAAGCCAAAGCCAATAATGCACAGCCCAAAACCGGCTACCGCCCATAATAACCAAAGCCCTGCGTGGCGATTAATAGGGTGGCGTGTTAGCCATAAGCCAGTGGCAATAGCGCCCACAGCAGGCGCGGCGCGCAGTATGCCCAAGCCTTCTGGGCCAATATGATAAACATCTTGAATAAAGGCCGGCAGCATAGCCACCGCGCCGCCAAATAGAACGGCAAACATATCTAAAGACAATGCACCCAGCATAATTTGATTGCTAAAGACAAAGTCTAGCCCTTGTTTAATGCTAGTGAAAACGGGCAAACCCGCAGTGGCTTGGGGCTCTTTTATTTTGATTGAAAACATAGCGATTGCCGCGCCCAAGCACAACAAAGTCGCCAGCATATAAGCCGTAGTTTTGCCTGCAAAACCAATCATTAAGCCGCCGATGGCTGGCCCTAAAACCAAACCCGTTTGAAAGATGCTACTGCTGATGCCAGTGGCTTTGGCATACGATTCGCGCGGTAAAATAATGGCAAATAATGAGTTAACGCTGGGCGCAATAAAAGCGCGTGCAAATCCTGTAAACGCAATTGATCCGTAAATCCAGTAGCTGCTATCGCCCACTAAATAACCTTGGGTGACTAGGGTTAATGTAAGCGCGTTTAGGCACAGCATCACAGCTGCCAATACGCCAAATAAGCGGCGCGAATAATAATGATCTACCGCATGCCCAGCAAATAAGGCGCTAGCGAAGTAAGGAATCACTTCGGCCAAACCCACCAGCCCAAGCGCTAATGTGTCATGCGTGATTTCGTAAATATGCCAGCCAACGGCAACCGCCATGATTTGGTAAGCCAGAACAATTTGAATGCGAAAAGCGAGAAGTTTGCTAAAGGCGAAGTTTTGTTGGGTGAATAATTGCTGCATGGCCGCTATTTTAATGGGGATTGCCTGATTTATTGTAGATAATCGGCCAAAAAATGCATTAATTTTTGTATTTTTTAAGCGTGTTGGTATTTGCCAGCCGTGCATGGTAAAGTTAAAACCGTTAGTGCTGTGAATAAGGCAGTAAGCATGATGTTGCTCATGAACAAGTAACTTGATGCCGATGAGTCGTCGTTGACCTAGTGCGATTCTGCCGCTATAGATTAGGCGCACTAACCTTTTTTCGTCGGCCCTGCTTCTGCCTTTCTGTTACCCTTTTTGGCCAATCCTTTTTACCTGCCTTTTGTTCATCGCCATTTAAAAGCCACTTTTCTTAGCAGCAATCTTGTCGTTAATCATAGGGTATCAATCTAAAGTATCGCTGCAGCTAAACTATTTTCTGCATTTAACAGTCAATAGAATGGGTAAAGTTTGGCGGTAAAACTTTGTTGCATAATTCGCAATTCTGTATGCATTGTGACGTAATTTGTGTAAGCTCACGCCGCTTTTCTAAAGCAACTATCAGCTTAATCCGCTGATAAAAATCTATTCATTTAAGGAATGTTATAAAAAAAGTATTACTGGCATCATTATTGGCTTTGTCTGTATCAAACGTGGCTTTTGCAGATGACATCATTGATTCTGCCAAAGCGGATGGTTCGCTAAAAACGTTAATAACGGCGATTCAAGCCGCTGGACTTACCGATACTTTAAAAGGCGATGGCCCATTTACCGTTTTTGCGCCTAGCGATGCGGCATTTGCTAAATTACCAAAGGATAAATTAGACGCTTTGTTAAAAGATAAAGCGGCGCTAACAAAATTATTAACAGCACACGTTGTGGCGCACAAAATTACTGCAGAAGACGTGCAAGCGGGCAAAGTTAAATCGATTGAAGGCCATGAGTTGAAATTAGATGTGTCTGAAGGCGTTAAAGTGGATGGCGTGCCAACTGTTGGTGGTGGCGATATTAAAGCCGATAACGGTATGATTTATGTGTTGGATACTGTGTTAATGCAAGAGCCAGAGAGCAAAAAGAAAGTAAATAAAAAGAAAGCCGCTTAATTATTTTTTAAGCTGAGTTAATGAAAAGCGGGTAATGGTTAACGCCATACCCGCTTTTTTAATGATGACAATATTAAGTGTTTAATAATCCAATATTATTTAGGTACGCGCCATAAATACCAGCTGGCAATGGTTCTATATGGGCTCCAAGCCTTAGCAATTTCTACAATTTGTTTACGATTTGGTGCTTTGTCTAAGTGTTTAAGCCGTTTGTAACCTTCCACCACGCCAAAGTCGTCAGCTGGCAACACATCCAAGCGTTCAAGCGTAAAAATCAGCAACATTTCTACGGTCCAACGGCCAATGCCTTTTAATATCACCAAGCGTTTAATCAACTCTTCATCTGGCATAGCGTCAGCTTCTAGCCTGCTGGGTACAAGGCCGCTTAAAGCGCCTTCTGCAATGCCTTTAATGGTTTCAATTTTGCGGCCAGAAAATCCACAAGCGCGTAGGGCGTCAAATTCAGTTGCTAATATTTGATTTGGCGTTGGGAATACATCGCCGTATATTGCCAAAAAGCGTTTAAGAATGGCATCACCCGCGCGTGCATGCAATTGCTGATAAGCCACTGCGCGCACCAGCGCTTGGTAAGGCTCACGTTCTGGTCGGGTTGCAAAAGTGCAAGCGCCAACGGTGGCGATTAATGTGGCCCAATCGTCATCTAGGGCGCTTAAAAATTCGGTAGCTGCTTGGTATGGTTGCATATTTGCATCTTAACGGTGAACTTTGCCACCTGTAAACTGTTAGTTATATAAGCGATTAATTAGACGGCTAGCATGGATTTATTTAAAAACGATACGCCCACGATAAAAGAAATTTTGCCCGATGTTTGGCTGCTTAAAAGTAAGGCGTTGGCAAATGAGGCAGAAATTGTGCAAGATTTAGAACGCGTAATTTCGCAAGCGCCATTGCGGCATATGATGACGCCAATGGGTTTTGCGATGTCGGCCGCCATGACCAATTGCGGGCCATTAGGTTGGGTAAGTGACCGTAAAGGCTATCGCTATGACGCAATAGACCCAACTAGCGACAAGCCTTGGCCGGCAATGCCAGATTCATTTTTGGCATTGGCAACACAAGCAGCAAGTGCCGCAGGCTTTAACGATTTTGTGCCAGATGCCTGCCTAATTAATCAGTACAAAGTGGGCGCTAGCATGGGTTTGCATCAAGATAAAAACGAAGTGGATTTTGAGCAGCCCATTGTGAGTGTGTCTTTAGGCTTACCAGCGGTATTTTTATTTGGCGGATTATTGCGCAGCGATAAGCCGCATAAAGTGCCATTAGCACATGGCGATGTGCTGGTGTGGGGAGGCCAATCGCGCTTAAATTTTCATGGCATACGGGATGTTAAAGCCAGCCAAAATGGCGCGCTAAACACGCATTTAAGCCAATACCTTAACCATCATCGAGTTAATCTAACACTGCGTAAAGCGGCTTAATGTAAAGCCGCGTTTTTTAGTAAAATGGCTCGCCCAATTAATGAGCAGCTAAAAGCCGCCACTAAATACCAAGCGCATAGCCATCAAAGCCGCCATAATTCTCTTCAATTTCTTGGCCTTTAAATTGCATGCCCACTTCAACACCCGATTCGCTAAACTCTTCAA